>NZ_JBFBIV010000042.1:0-72568 GCF_040702025.1 Streptomyces sp. NPDC088194
CGACTCTATCAGACGCTTTCCAGTGCCTGACCCCCAGTCAGCGGGGTTTGTCTTTCCGGCCCTTCGGCCGTTCCGACGAGTGAGACTTTAGCGGATGTTCAGCGGCCGATCCAAATCGGCCGCTTCCCGTTCCGCCGGGCATTCCAAAAGCGCACAGACAGGCGAACACGGCAATGCGCGTTCGACTCGAATGGTTACTGCGGAATGGTTGTCCGGGGACCAACCGAGGTCGGCGCTCACGTCGGACAACCCGGAGGACACTACGCATCCCCCGCGCCCGTGTCAACCTCCGCCGGATCGGGACCCCACGGACACCTGTCACGGCACTACCTGTCGCGCCACCACCTGGCGCGCTACTGTGGTGGACATGACCTCGTGTACGTACAGCACCCAGTGGTGGGCCGCCTAGGGCGGCCCGGGACTGACGTATGCATCCAACGGCCGCCGCCTCGGCGGCCGTTTGCGTTGTGCCCTCGGTCGCACACCGGGCGGCGGTCTCCGATCTGTCACAGGACACAGGACACAGGAGACGACGGACATGACGGCGACGACGCAGGAATCCGCAGAGGCGACACAGCCTGCCGCGGGTGGGAACAGGGACCAGCCGGCGCGGCCACAGAGCGCCCGTATCTTCAGCGGGGTCAAACCCACCGGGCACCTCACCCTGGGGAACTACCTCGGCGCGATGCGGCGGTGGGCCGAGGTGGACCAGCACCGGGCCGAGTCGCTCTTCTGCGTGGTGGACCTGCACGCGCTGACCGTGGAGCACGACCCGGCACGGGTGCGCCGGCTGAGCCGGCAGACGGCGGGACTGCTGCTGGCCTCCGGGCTGGACCCGGAGGTGTGCACGGTCTTCGCGCAGAGCCACGTGGACGAGCACACCCGGCTGATGTTCCTCCTGGAGTGCGTGGCCACGGACGGCGAGATGCGCCGGATGATCCAGTACAAGGAGAAGTCGGCGCGGGCGCGGACCTCCGGGCAGAGCGTGCGGCTGTCGCTGCTGACGTATCCGGCGCTGATGGCGGCGGACATCCTGGCGTACGGGGCGACCGAGGTGCCGGTGGGCGAGGACCAGACGCAGCACGTGGAGCTGACCCGGGACCTGGCGGTGCGGTTCAACCAGCGCTACGGCCACACCTTCGTGGTGCCGAGGGCCACGGTGCCGGCGGTGGCAGCGCGGGTGATGGACCTCCAGGACCCGCTGGCGAAGATGGGGAAGTCGCACGCGGCGACGGCCGGGATCGTCTACCTGCTGGACGAGCCGGAGGCCGTGGTCAAGAAGGTCCGGCGGGCGGTGACGGACAGCGAGCCGGGGGTGTCGTACGACCGCGAGGCACGGCCGGGGGTCGCGAACCTGCTGGAGATCCTGTCGGCGTGCACGGGTGAGGAGCCGGATGCGCTGGCGGAGCGGTACGACGGGATCGGGGTGCTGAAGGCGGACACGGCCGAGGCGGTGGTGGAGCTGCTGCGGCCTCTGCGGGCGCGGCACGCCGCCATCAGCGCCGATCCGTCGTATGTCGACGGGGTGCTGCGCGAGGGTGCGGCCCGGGCCCGGGCGCTGGCCCGGCCGACGGTCGACGCGGCGTACGACGCGATCGGGCTGCTGCGTCCGGCGTGAGCAAGGGCGGGCCGCGGGTCACCCACGTGGTGTGCCGGGTCACCCACGTGGGTGACCCGGCGCGCGGCTCCGAAGGCCGGCCGGCCCGCCGCTGCCGTATGAACGGCTAGACGCCGGTGGCCAGTTCGCGGCTGCGGTCGCGGGCGGCCTCCAGCGCCGCGATCAGGGCGGCGCGCACGCCGTGGTTCTCCAGCTCGCGGATGGCGCTGATGGTGGTGCCGGCCGGCGAGGTGACCGCCTCGCGGAGCTTCACCGGGTGCTCGCCGCTGTCGCGCAGCATGACGGCGGCGCCGATCGCGGACTGGACGATGAGGTCGTGGGCCTGGGCGCGGGGCAGCCCGAGCAGGATGCCGGCGTCCGTCATCGCCTCGACCAGGTAGTAGAAGTAGGCGGGGCCGGAGCCGGAGAGCGCGGTGGCGGCGTCCTGCTGCTTCTCGGGGACGCGCAGGGTCTTGCCGACCGGCTGGAAGATCGCCTCGGTGCGCGCCAGGTGGGTCTCGTCGGCGTGCCGTCCCGCGGAGATCACGGACATGCCCTCGTCCACGAGCACGGGGGTGTTGGGCATGACCCGGACGACCGCCGTGCCCTCGGTGAGGCGTTCCTCGAAGAAGGCGGTGGGGATGCCGGCGGCGGCGCTGATCACGAGCTTGTCGGCGCCGACGTGCGGGGCGAGCTCGGCGAGCAGGGCGCCCATGTCCTGGGGCTTGACGGCGAGGATGAGGGTGTCGGCGGTCTTGGCGGCGTGCGCGTTGCCGACGGCCTCGACGCCGTAGCGGGTCCGCAGTTCCTCGGCGCGTTCGGTGCGGCGGGCGGTGACCAGCAGGTTCTCGGGGGCCCAGCCGGCCCTGATCATCCCGGAGAGCAGCGCCTCGCCGATCTTCCCGGTGCCGAGCACGGCGACGGTCTGCGTCAGGGCGGTGGTGGCGGTCATGGCGGTTCACCTCAAGCGGTACGGGGCTCCCTGTCCGGTCATCCTCGCAGGGGCGGGGGCGAGGTGGTCGCCGCGTCCACTCCTCGGGCAGGTGAACCGGGGGTCAGACCGTCTCGTCGAGGTGGTCGGCGTAGTGGTCGAGCGCGCGGCGGTAGCGGGCGACGGCGGGTGCGGAGCTGGTGGCGGTGAGGAGTTTGAGCAGGTCGGCCACGGCGTCGCCGGAGCGGCCGAGGTTGTGCAGGGCGATCGCGCGGAATGCGGTCAGGGCCGGGTCGCCCGGGTACTCGGTGAGGGCGCGGTCGAAGGCGGCGAGCGCGTCGTCGTACCGGCCCAGTACCCGGTAGGTGCTGGCGAGGCCGGTGTGGGCGCCGAGCCGGTCCTCGTCGTCCAGGCCGCCGACGGCGAGCGCGGTCTCGTAGAACGGGACGGCTTCGGATTCGAGGCCGAGGCGGTCGTGCAGCCAGGCGGTCTGGTACGCGACGGCGGGGTCCTGCGGGTGCCGTGCGGCGAGGGCGAGCAGGGCGTCGCGGTCCCCTGCCTCGCGCAGCCGGGTCGCTTCGGCCGCGGCGTGCGCGTCGTACGAGGTCATGGCCGCCATCATGCCGCACGCGGTCACGCCGTACGGCGGGTACTCCCGGGGCGGTAGGGACCGGTAGGGGGCGGCTCAGGGTCATCCCCTATGGCGTGCGGGCGGGGCGGGGTGGACCGTTGCGGTATGAGTCGTTCATCCCGTGAAATCTCTGTATCGGGCGCGGAGAAGCGGCACTTGGCCGTGGCTTCCGTGACCCTCGGACCCTGGCGGCCGGCCGCGGTCGTGGGCGCGCTGGGCGGTGGAGTGTCGCTGGTCCTGCACCTCGTGGGCGGGCACTTCGGGCTCGGCATCCTGAGCAGCGCGCTGTCGGTGGCCGCGCTGCTGTTCTTCTGCGTGGGCGGGGCGGGCTCGGTGCTCGGCTACTCCTCGCGGGGCGCCGGCCGGGACCACCGCATCAGGCGCTGGGCGCGCTCGCACCCGTGGCAGGTGGCCGCCGTGCCGGCCGGGATGATGTTCCTGACCGACGTGGTGGTGCGGCAGGTGCTCACCAGCCAGGGCTTCTTCGGGTCGGTGTGGACCGGCCTGTGGCACGGTGCCGTGGTGGCGGCGGTGGTCGGCGTCGCGGGCACGTTCAGCAGGTCTCGGGCGTAACGCGCGAGCACCCTCCACGGGCGTCGAACCGCGGGCACGGTTCGCGGGCGACGGCGGTACGCGTACGGGGGCGACCGCCGGCGACCCGCGCCCGCCCCACCGGCTCCCCACACCCGCCGATCCCACCGGCTCCCCTATCCCCACCGGCTCCGCTAACGCACCGCCCGCAGCACCAGGTCCGCGAGCCGGCGACCCGCCTCGTCGTCCAGGGGCGCGTGTTCGATCAGCAGCCGGTACCACAGCACGCCGTAGACCACGTCGATCAGCAGTTCCAGCGAGAGGTCGGACGCGATCTCGCCACGGGCGGCGGCCCGTTCGAGGATCTCCCGGAGCACCGCGCGCCGCCGGAACAGGAAGCGCTCCCGGAACGCCGTCGCGAAGACCGGGTCGAGCAGCGCCTGCGCCATCAGGCCGGCCAGCACCGGCCGCTGCCCGCGCTGCCGGAAGGTCTCGGCGAGGAATCCCCTCAGGTCCTCCGCCAGCGAGCCCTCGTCCGGCACCGCGATCGTGGTCTCGGACAGGTCGAGCAGCGCGGTCAGCACGACGTCCGCCTTCGACGGCCACCAGCGGTAGATCGTCTGCTTGCCGACGCCGGCCCGCGCGGCGATGCCCTCCACCGTCAGCGCGGCGTATCCGCGCTCCTTCAACTCGTCGATCGCCGCGCCCAGGATCGCCTGGCGCGCGGCCTCGCTGCGTGGCCGCCCCGGCCGCCGGTCACCCGTCATGCGCTCACCTTACTTTACAAGACGGCACGTCTCGATATAGAAACGAGACATCGCGTATCGAATCAACGAGGGAGCACTGACATGCGTGTGGTGATCATGGGCGGCACGGCCGGCATCGGGCTCGCGACGGCCCGGGCGCTGCGGGCGGACGGCGCCGAGGTCGTCGTGACCGGGCGGAACCGGGAGCGGCTGGCGGCGGCCGCCGCCGAGGGGCTGACCGCCGAGCGCGTCGACGGGACCGACGAGGACGCGGTCGCCGCGTTCTTCGAGCGGATCGGCGCCTTCGAGCACCTGGTGCTCGCCTTCAGCTCGGGCCATGTCGGCGTCGGCCCGATCAAGGACACCGAACTCGCCGACATACGCGCCGCGTTCGACGGCAAGCTCTTCGCCTACCTGTTCGCCGTCCAGCGGGCGCGGGTCACCGGGTCGGTGACGCTGCTCTCGGCGGCGTCCGCGCGTGCCGGTCTGCCGGGGCTGGCCGGGCTCGCGGCGGTGAACGGCGCCATCGAGCGGATCGTCTCCCCGCTGGCCGCCGACCTCGCCCCGGTCCGGGTCAACGCGGTCTCGCCGGGCGTCATCGACACCGACTGGTGGGCGTTCCTGCCCGAGGAGCAGCGCGCGGCCCAGTTCGCCGCCACCGCGGAGTCCGTCCCGTCCGGGCGGGTCGGCACCTCCGAGGACGTCGCGGGCGCGATCCGCTACGTGATCGGCGCGGACTACGTGACGGGCTCGATCCTGCCGGTGGACGGCGGGTTCACGGTGGCGTGACGAGGGCGCACGGCGGCGAGCGGCGGGCGAACGGCGGCGCGACCGAGGGCGCGAGGCCGTTACGGCGCGCGGATGCGGTGATGCGGCCGGGCCGCGGCGCTACCGGCGGCGCTTGGCGGCGCCGCGGACCTTGCCGCGGCCGGCCGGGTTGCCGGTGCGCTGCGCCCGGCGGCGCTCGTACTGCTCCCGCGCCTGTTCGTACTCCGCCCGGAGCAGCCGCTCCCCCGGCGCCTCGTACAGGCTCCGGACGAAGTACGCCAGCAGCGCGCCGACGAAGCCGATCACGTACAGGCCCTGCATCGAGCCGCCCGTGTCCGGGTCGGCGCCGGACGCCGAGGGGCGGCCGCGTACGTAGCCGCGCCACGTCCGGGCGAACATCAGCACGCTGCACACCGCGAAACCGGCGATGGCCAGGACGTTCACGAACAGGCCGACGTCGGCGTCCGTCAGGCCCTGGAAGCCGAAGAGCAGCACCAGCGCGCCGATCACCGCGCTCACCAGCGACCCGGCCGCCACGCCCACCCGCCGCAGCGCGTAGCCGCCATCGTGGCCGACCCAGGTCGTCCCGAAGAACCGGATCGGCTCGGGCCGCGGGGCTCCGGCCGTACGGTCGCGGTCCTCGCCGGGCCCATGGGTGTCGCTCACGTCATCGATTATGCGGGATCGGCCCGACGCGCCCGTCCGGCCGCCGGCCCGGTCACCGGCGCGGCGCGGGCCGTTCCGTGTCAGGAGTAGCCCCAGAGCCGTTAAAGCTCGTGGATTCGCGCCGGGGTTGCGTAGGCCGTGGCGTTAGCATCTGCGGGTCGGACCCGAGGAACGGAGACTTCACCCGTGCGCCACCCTCGTGTAGGTGTTGCCATTCTGACGATGGGCACCCGGCCCGCGGAACTCCTCGCGCTGCTGGAGTCCGTGGCGGCGCAGGAGACCCCGGCGACGCGGGTGGTGGTCGTGGGGAACGGCTCGCCGCTGCCGGATCTGCCCAAGGAGGTGGCCACGGTCGAGCTGAGCGAGAACCTCGGGATTCCCGGCGGCCGCAACGTGGCGATCGAGGCCCTGCGGGAGTTCGGCGACGTGGACGTCGTGGTCGACCTGGACGACGACGGGCTGCTGCTGGGCACCGACGTCTTCACCCGGCTGTGCGCGCTGTACGAGGCCGACGACCGGCTGGGCGTGGTGGGTTTCCGGATCGCGGACGAGCGGGGGCGCACCGCCCGCCGGCACGTGCCGCGGCTGCGGGCGTCCGATCCGATGCGCGGCGGGCTGGTGACCACGTTCCTGGGCGGCGGGCACGGCCTGTCGATGCGGATGCTCGACGAGATCGGCGGCTGGCCGGACCCGTTCTTCTACGCGCACGAGGAGACCGACCTCGCCTGGCGCGCGCTGGACGCGCGCTGGAACGTCCGGTACGCGCCGGAGCTGGTGCTCCAGCACCCGTGGACGTCGCCGACCCGGCACGCGGTCTACTACCGCAACCTCGCGAGGAACCGGGTCTGGCTGGCCAAGCGCCACCTCCCGGTGCTGCTGGTGCCCGCGTACCTGGGGGTGTGGACGGCGCTGACCGTGGCGCGCACCCGGTCGGGGGCCGGGCTCAAGGCGTGGTGCGCGGGGTTCGTCGAGGGCGTGCGTACGCCGTGCCCGCCGCGCCGCCCGATGCGGTGGTCCACCGCGTGGCGGATGACCCGGCTCGGCCGGCCCCCGCTGATCTGATCGCGCCGATCGATCAACGGGGGCTCGGCGAGGCCGGGTTCAGGGCTTCAGCGCTCCAGCAGGGTGACGTCGCGCACGGCGCCCTTGTCCGCGCTGGTCGCCATCGCCGCGTACGCGCGCAGCGCGGTGGAGACGTGGCGGGTGCGGTCGCGGGGCGCGTACACGCCGTTCAGGGCCTCCCGGCGGGTGGCCAACTCCTCGTCGGAGACGAGCAGTTCCATGGTGCGGTTCGGGATGTCGATCCTGATCCGGTCACCGTCCTCGACCAGCGCGATGGTGCCGCCGGAGGCCGCCTCGGGCGAGGCGTGGCCGATGGACAGGCCCGAAGTGCCGCCGGAGAAGCGGCCGTCGGTGACCAGCGCGCAGACCTTGCCCAGGCCGCGGCCCTTGAGGAAGGACGTCGGGTAGAGCATCTCCTGCATGCCCGGGCCGCCGCGCGGACCCTCGTAGCGGATGACCACCACGTCGCCGGGGGTGACCTGCTTGGCGAGGATCTTCTCGACGGCCTCCTCCTGCGACTCGCAGACGACGGCCGGGCCCTCGAAGGTCCAGATCGACTCGTCGACGCCCGCGGTCTTCACCACGGCGCCGTCCACGGCGAGGTTGCCGCGCAGCACCGCGAGGCCGCCGTCCTTGGAGTAGGCGTGCTCGACGTCGCGGATGCAGCCGCCGGCCGCGTCGGTGTCGAGGGTGTCCCACCGCTCGGACTGGGAGAACGCCTCGGCGGAGCGGACGCAGCCGGGGGCGGCGTGCCACAGCTCGACGGCTTCCGGCGACGGGGAGCCGCCGCGCACGTCCCAGGTGTCGAGCCACTGCTTGATCGAGGGCGAGTGCACGGTGTGCACGTCCTCGTTGAGCAGCCCGCCGCGGTAGAGCTCGCCGAGGATGGCGGGGATGCCGCCGGCCCGGTGCACGTCCTCCATGTAGTACGTGCCGCCGGGTGCCACGTTGGGCGCGACCTTGGCCAGGCACGGCACGCGGCGCGAGACCTCGTCCATCTCGCTGAGGCCGTAGGTGACCTCGGCCTCCTGGGCCGCGGCCAGCAGGTGCAGGATCGTGTTGGTGGAGCCGCCCATCGAGATGTCCAGCGCCATCGCGTTCTCGAAGGCGGCCGGGGTGGCGATGGCACGCGGCAGCACCGACGCGTCGTCCTGCTCGTAGTACCGCTTGGCCAGGTCCACGACGGTGGCGCCGGCCTTCTCGTACAGCGCGCGGCGGGCGGTGTGGGTGGCGAGCACCGAGCCGTTGCCGGGCAGGGCCAGGCCGATCGCCTCGGTGAGGCAGTTCATCGAGTTGGCGGTGAACATGCCGGAACACGAGCCGCAGGTCGGGCAGGCGTTCTCCTCGATGCGGAGGATGTCCTCGTCGGAGACGTCGTCGTTGACGGCGTCGGAGATCGCGTTGATCAGGTCGAGCTTGCGGACGGTGCCGTCGACGAGGGTGGCGCGGCCGGCCTCCATGGGCCCGCCGGAGACGAAGACCGTCGGGATGTTGAGGCGCAGCGCGGCCATCAGCATGCCCGGGGTGATCTTGTCGCAGTTGGAGATGCAGATCAAGGCGTCCGCGCAGTGCGCCTGGACCATGTACTCCACGGAGTCGGCGATCAGGTCGCGGGAGGGCAGCGAGTAGAGCATGCCGCCGTGGCCCATCGCGATGCCGTCGTCCACGGCGATCGTGTTGAACTCGCGCGGCACCGCGCCCGCCGCGAGGATCGCCTCGGAGACGATCCGGCCGACCGGCTGGAGGTGCGTGTGACCCGGTACGAACTCGGTGAAGCTGTTGGCGACCGCGACGATCGGCTTGCCGATGTCGGAGTTGGCGACGCCGGACGCGCGCATCAACGCGCGGGCGCCGGCCATGTTGCGGCCGTGGGTGACCGTACGTGACCTCAGCTCGGGCACGGTTTCCCCTCCTTCTTGGACCCGGGTTTCGCCCCTCGGGTCCACTTCGCTCGTACGAGTCTGCGCTGCCGGGACTCGCGACTGCCTGGACGACGAGCCTACGCCCGCGGCCCAGGATTCGGACGTCCCGTCCGCATGGTGGCCCCGGGCCGGAGGGAGGGTCGGGCCCGGAGAGGAGGTCGGGCCGGCGGGGAGGGTCAGGGCACCCGGACGGCAGCGAGGTGCAGCCGGGTGAAGGCCAGGGCCTCCGCGAGGTCCTCCTCGCGTTCGGCCGCGGACATCGCCCGCCGGGTGTTCACCTCGATCACCACGTGCCCGCCGAAACCGCCGGAGGCCAGCGCGCCCAGCAGTTCCGCGCAGGGCTGCGAACCGCGCCCGGGCACCAGGTGCTCGTCCTTCGCCGAGCCGTTGCCGTCGGCCATGTGCACATGGGCCAGCCGGTCGCCCATCCGCGCGGCCATCTGAAGCGCCCCGCTGCGCGAGGTGGCCGCGTGCGAGAGGTCGACCGTGAAGTGCCGGTAGTCCTCCTTGGTCACGTCCCAGTCGGGGGCGTACGCGAGCATCTCGCGGTCGCGGTAGCGCCAGGGGTACATGTTCTCCACGGCGAACCGGATGTCCGTCTCGTCGGCCATCCGCCACACCCCGCGCACGAAGTCGCGGGCGTACCCGCGCTGCCAGCGGAAGGGCGGGTGCACCACGACGGTGGAGGCGCCCAGCCGCTGGGCGGCGGCGCGGGCCCGCAGGAGCTTGGTCCACGGGTCGGTGGACCACACCCGCTGGGTGATCAGCAGGCACGGCGCGTGCACCGCGAGGATCGGCACCTGGTGGTAGTCCGACAGCCGGCGCAGCGCCTCGACGTCCTGGCTGACCGGGTCGGTCCACACCATGACCTCGACGCCGTCGTAGCCGAGCCGCGCGGCGATCTCGAACGCGGTCGCGGTGGACTCGGGGTAGACCGAGGCGGTGGACAGCGCGACCTTCACGTCCTTCCTGCCGGACGAATCGCGCATTCCCGAAATACCGGACACGGCGGCGACGCGGCCTCGGCGGGCGTCGCGCGCCTCGGGTCGGTCCGCTGCTTCTGGCACGCAAGCCAGCGTACGGCGACCGGCCGGACGAACGGCACCGCCGCCGGTGGGACGGCGCCCGGCCGACCGCCGCCCGGCCGCTCGTGGAGCCGCCGGACCGCCCTCGTATGACACGCGCCACGTGGACGGCCGCGCGGCCGCTCGTACGCCCGCGGGCGACCGCTCGTACGGCCGCCCGCGGCGGCGCCGGCTCAGGCGGGGCGGCGGGCCACCGAGGAGGCGGGCAGGTCCTCCGGGGCCACCGAGGAGGCGGCCGGGCCGGGACCCGCGGCCCGGTCCCGCGCGGCCGAGGCCACCTCGCCCACCATCACGTCGAGCTTGCGCAGGATCACCCCTTCGCGCAGCGCCCACGGGCAGATCTCCAGCTCGTCGACGTCGAAGAGGTCCATCGCGCCCTCGGCGACCAGCGCGCCCGCCAGCAGTTGCCGGGCGCGGCCCTCGGAGACGCCGGGCAGCGCGGAGCGGCGGGCGGCGCTCATCGCGGCCAGCCGCGGCACCCACTCCTCCAGCACCTCGCGCCGCAGCGTGCGCTGCACGTACAGGCCGTCCGCGCTGCGGGCGGCGCCGCCGATCCGGGCGAGCTGGCGGAACGTCTTGGAGGTACCGACGGCGTGGTCGGGGCGGCCCAGCCGGGCGAACTCCGGCACGGCACGCGCTATCTCGGCCCGGGCGTGCTTGCGCAGGGCGCGCACGTCGGCGGTGGCGGGCGGGTCGCCGGGCAGCCAGCTGCCGGTCAGCCGGCCGGCGCCGAGCGGCAGGGAGACAGCCGCGTCCGGGTACTCGTCCATGCCGAAGGCGACCTCCAGCGAGCCGCCACCGATGTCCAGCACCAGCAGCCGGCCCGCGGACCAGCCGAACCAGCGGCGTACCGCGAGGAAGGTCAGCCGGGCCTCGTCGGCGCCGGACAGCACCGTCAGCCGTACACCGGTCTCGCGCTCGACCCGGTCCAGCACCTCCTCGCCGTTGGCGGCCTCGCGGATCGCGGAGGTGGCGAACGCCAGGACGTCCTCGACGCCCTTGTCCTCCGCCACCCGCATCGCGTCCGCGACGGTGCTCACCAGCCGGTCCACCCCGGTCCCGCCGATCGCGCCGCGCACGTCGAGCAGTTCGGCCAGCCGCAGCTCGGCCTTGTGCGAGTACGCCGGCAGCGGCCGCGCGCCCGGGTGCGCGTCCACCACCAAGAGGTGAACGGTGTTGGAACCCACGTCGAGCACTCCCAGTCGCATGGGCAGCACTGTAGCCAGCGGTGCTGCCGGGTGGCGCCGGCCGGCGCCGCCCGTATTCGGCGCCGGGTCCGGCACCCGCGTTCGGCGGCCTTCTTCGCACCAGCCGGCCCGCTCCGGTCCGGCGCCCCGGACCCGCGTGACCGCATTCGGCGCATTACGGTCTTACGCTTGGGCGCGTGGCGAAGGTGAAGACCCGCAAGGGCACGAAGAAGAGCGCCGGGACGACCGCGGCGAGCAAGGCAGGCGTGCCCGACGAGGCCGGGCTGGACTTCGCCCGGGCCTGGGTGGAGTTCGTCGACCCCGCCGACGAGGAACAGGTCTTCCGGTGCGACCTGACCTGGCTCACCTCGCGCTGGACGTGCGTCTTCGGCAGCGGCTGCCAGGGCATCGTGGCCGGCCGGGCGGAGGACGGCTGCTGCTCGCTCGGCGCGCACTTCTCGGACGACGACGACGAGAAGCGGGTCGCCGGGCACGTGGCCCGACTCACTGCGGACGACTGGCAGTTCCACGACATCGGCACCGGCGCGGACGGGTTCTGGGCCGAGGAGAACGAGGACGGCGAGCGGCAGACCCGCGTGGTGGACGGCGCCTGCGTCTTCTCCAACCGGCCCGGGTTCGCCGGCGGGCAGGGCTGCGCGCTGCACGCGCTCGCGCTGCGCGAGGGCCGCGAACCGCTGGAGACCAAGCCCGACGTGTGCTGGCAGCTGCCGATCCGCCGCACCTTCGACTGGGTGGACCGGCCCGACGACAGCCGGGTGCTGGTCGTGTCGATCGGGGAGTACGACCGGCGCGGGTGGGGCCCCGGGGGCCACGACCTGCACTGGTGGTGCACCTCGGCGACCTCCGCGCACGGCGCGGGGGAGCCGGTCTACGTCTCCTACCGGCCCGAGCTCACGGAGCTGATGGGGGCGGCCGGGTACGCGGAACTGGCGGCGCTGTGCGAGGCGCGGCTGGCGTCCGCGCTGCCCCTGGTGGCGCCGCACCCGGCGGACCCGGCGACCCCCCGGGAGTAGCCGCGGGCTGCGTCCCGGGGTTCCCTGCGTCCGAGGGTTACCTGTGTTCGAGGGTTCCCCGCCCGCTCACCCGGAGGGGGTCGCCGATGCGGACGGCGTGGAGCTGTCCGTGGGAGTGGCCGACTGCGTCGGAGGGGTGCTGCTCGGCGGCGGAGAGGACGAACTCGGCGGCGGGGAGCTGCTCTCGGTGCTCCCCCCGGTCGGCGGCGCGGAGACCGGTGGCACCGACCGCCGGGAGGACCCCTGCAAGGTGACCGTCGCGTCGCCCGGCGTGAACCGGATCTGCGCCGACCACGACCCGGACGGCTCCAGGGAGCGGTCCACCCGGACCTCCAGAGTGACCGTTTCCCCTGGCTTCAAGGTGCCCGAACGCGCCGAGAACTCCAGCCAGTACGCGGACGTGGCCGCCACCCACCTCACCGGCGCGGCGCCCCCCGCGGTGAGCGTGACGTACGTACGCCCGTAGCCAGGCCGCGCCGAGACCTCCAGCCACCCCGCGCCCTTGGGCACCGAGGAGGCCGGCGGCGCGGTGCCCCCGCTGACCGCCACGGTCGCGTCCTGCGGCGCCCCCGCGGACGACGGCGCCCCCGAGCCCTCCGGCGCGGCGGGCGCGCTCGGTGACGGCCCGGCGTTCCCCGCCTTCTCGTACGGCACCCCGTCGATCCCGTCCGGCGCGGACGCGCTGCGCCCGTCGTGCGAGTTCTCGCCCAGCGGGGTGGCCCGGTAGGCCGCCCACACCGCGAGCACGGGTGCGGCGACGACCGCAGCGACCACCGTGGTGGTCACCGCCCGGTGCCGCAGCACCGCCCGCCGGGCCGCCTTGTCGCCGAGGTCGGTGGGGAAGCCGCGCCGGTCGAAGCGCGGCGTGGACTCCCGGGCCCGCCCGAACCCGGTGTCCATGGCGTGCAGCAGCGCCGCGTACGCCGCCGAGCGCGGCGCCTCCACCAGCGGCAGCACCGCCGCGGCGTCGGCCGCGCCCGGCCACGGCCCGTCGGCGACGACCCGCTCGGCGGTGCGCCGGCACACCGGGCAGTCGTCCACGTGCCGGACCAGTTCGGTGCGCAGCGCGGTACCGAGGAGCACCTGCGTGTCCCCGGCCAGTTGCGCCACCTCCGGGCAGCTGCCGGTGTCCACGACGGCCATCGCCGTACGGGTCCGCTCCACCTCGCAGGCGGCCCGGGCCAGCCGGGTCCTGGCCGCTTCCGCGTCGAGCCCGACCACATGCGCGACTTCGCGCGGCGCGAGCTGGTGGCGTACCGCCAGCTCCAGCGCCTCACGCTGCTCCGGACTGGTGCCGGCCGACTCCGGCCAAGCCAGCGAGGCGAGTTGGGCCCGCCGCTGCTCGGCCACCGACTCCGAGGTGTGCGGCGCGACCGGCTTGCCCGCCGCGAGCCGGCGCAGGCACACCCACCGGGCCAGCGCGTACAGCCACGGCCTGCGCAGCCCGGGGTCGCGCAGCCTGACCCGCTGCCGCTCGGCCAGCGCCAGCACCTCGCCGAGCGCGCCGGACGCCGCGTCGTGCTCGCACAGGATGGACAGGCAGTACGTGAACAGGCCGTCGAGATACGGCTCGTAGTGCGCCGGAGGCTGCATGGGCAGCGTGCCCTGCGGCCGCCGGGCACGGCCCTCACGGCGGCCGCCGTGCACCCGGCCGGCCCGCTCGGGCTCCGCGTCGGCACACGGCCGTCCGGCCGGAGCGCGGTGTTTGCGGTGGGCTCCGGTGCTCTGCGTCGGGTTGGGGCTTTCCTGCCTGCTCATCACCGGGCGACGGTAGGCCCGCGAACGCCCTCGGTTCAGCACTCCCGGCCTTGTTTAACCCATATGGGTAATGATCCACCACAAAAAGGGGACAGGACGGCCACACGTACGAGTGAACGCGGTTGTCCGCCCCGCCCGCTACGGTGAACCGCATGGCCACCCGCAAACCCGCGTCCAAGGACCGCCCCTCCTATCGCTGCACCGAGTGCGGCTGGACCACGGTGAAGTGGCTCGGCCGCTGCGGCGAGTGCCAGGCCTGGGGCACCGTCGAGGAGTTCGGCGGCGCGCCCGCGGTCCGCACCACCGCCCCCGGCCGGGTGACATCAGCCGCCCGCCCGATCGCCCAGGTCGACGGCACCCAGGCCACCGCCCGCTCCACCGGCGTACCCGAGTTGGACCGGGTGCTCGGCGGCGGCCTGGTGCCCGGCGCCGTCGTCCTGCTGGCCGGCGAGCCCGGGGTCGGCAAGTCCACGCTGCTGCTCGACGTGGCCGCGAAGGCGTCCGGGCCGCAGCACCCGACGCTCTACGTCACCGGCGAGGAGTCCGCCTCCCAGGTGCGGCTGCGCGCCGACCGGATCGGCGCCCTCGCCGACCACCTCTACCTCGCCGCCGAGACCGACCTGTCCGCGGTCCTCGGCCACCTCGACGACGTCAAGCCGGCCCTGCTCGTCCTGGACTCCGTGCAGACCGTCGCCTCGCCCGAGATCGACGGCGCGCCCGGCGGCATGGCCCAGGTCCGCGAGGTCGCCGGCGCCCTGATCCGGGCATCCAAGGAACGCGGCATGTCCACGCTGCTGGTCGGCCACGTCACCAAGGACGGCGCGATCGCCGGGCCCCGGCTGCTGGAGCACCTGGTCGACGTCGTGCTCAGCTTCGAAGGCGACCGGCACGCCCGGCTCCGGCTGATCCGCGGGGTGAAGAACCGCTACGGCGCCACCGAGGAGGTCGGCTGCTTCGAGCTCCACGACGAGGGCATCACCGGGCTCGCCGACCCCTCCGGGCTCTTCCTCACCCGCCGCGACGAACCCGTGCCCGGCACCTGCCTGACCGTCACCCTCGAAGGGCGCCGGCCCCTGGTCGCCGAGGTGCAGGCGCTCACCGTGGACACCCAGATCCCCTCCCCGCGCCGCACCACCTCCGGCCTGGAGAACTCCCGGGTGTCCATGATGCTGGCCGTCCTCGAACAGCGCGGCCGGATCAAGTCCATCGGCAAGCAGGACATCTACACCGCCACCGTCGGCGGGGTGAAGCTCACCGAGCCCGCGGCCGACCTGGCGGTGGCGCTGGCGCTGGCCAGTGCCGCGATCGACACGCCTCTGCCGAAGAACCTCGTCGCCGTCGGCGAGGTCGGCCTCGCCGGCGAGGTGCGGCGCGTCACCGGCGTCCAGCGCCGCCTCTCCGAGGCCCACCGCCTCGGCTTCACCCACGCCCTCGTTCCCCCCGACCCCGGCAAGATCCCTGCGGGCATGCGCGTCACCGAAGTAGCCGACATCTCCGACGCCCTCCGCACCCTCCCCCGCCGCGCCTGACCCCCCGGGGTGCAAGCGCGGCTCCCCCGTGCTCACCCCGAAGGGACCCGGGCATACCCAGGGGCGCGGGGAACTGCGCGCGCAACCCACAACGAACCGGTGTGAACGCACGACCGCAAGGGCCACCCCCTCAGGGGCGCGGGGAACTGCGCGCCCAGCAGGCCACCAGGAGCACCCGGCAACGGCGGGAAACCGTAGCGGCGAGACCCCTTCGTACCCCCCACAAACAGGTGGTCCCTCAACCGACAGCACCCCCCACCCCGGGCGGGTCCGCCCAAGCCCCCCGCAGGGAGTCGTAAACTTTGCCCAAACGCAGCGACCGTGAGGAGCAGAGTGGCAGCCAACGACCGGGCAGGGGGCGCCGCCCCGGCTCGTAGGGCAGCGGGCGACTCCTCCGGGCGCGCCGGCAGCGGGCTGGGCAGCGACGGCGGCCTGATGCGCGCCTCACTGAGCGCGGTCGCCCCGGGCACCGGCCTGCGGGACGGCCTGGAACGGATCGTCCGCGGCAACACCGGCGGCCTGATCGTCCTCGGCATGGACAAGACCGTCGAATCGCTCTGCACCGGCGGCTTCGTCCTGGACGTGGAGTTCACCGCGACCCGGCTGCGCGAGCTGTGCAAGCTCGACGGCGCCCTGATCCTCGACAAGGACATCACCAAGATCCTGCGGGCCGGCGTGCAACTCGTGCCGGACCCGACCATCCCCACCGAGGAGACCGGCACCCGGCACCGCACCGCGGACCGGGTCAGCCGCCAGGTCAACTTCCCGGTGGTGTCGGTCAGCCAGTCGATGCGGCTGATCGCGCTGTACGTCGACGGGCAGCGCCGCGTCCTGGAGGACTCCGCGGCGATCCTGTCCCGCGCCAACCAGGCCCTGGCCACCCTGGAGCGGTACAAGCTCCGGCTCGACGAAGTGGCCGGCACCCTGTCCGCGCTGGAGATCGAGGACCTGGTGACGGTGCGCGATGTCACCGCCGTCGCCCAGCGGTTGGAGATGGTCCGCCGAATCGCCACCGAAATCGCCGAGTACGTCGTGGAGTTGGGCTCCGACGGGCGCCTGCTCGCGCTCCAGCTCGACGAGTTGATCGCCGGCGTGGAGCCCGAACGCGAGCTCGTCGCGCGCGACTACGTCCCCGAGCCGACCGCCAAGCGCAGCCGTACCGTCGTGGAGGCGATGGCCGAACTGGACGCGCTGCCGCAGAACGAGTTGATCGAACTCACCACGGTGGCACGCGCGTTGGGCTACACCGGATCGCCGGAGTCGTTGGACTCCGCGGTCTCGCCGCGCGGTTACCGGCTGCTGGCCAAGGTGCCGCGGCTGCCGAACACCATCATCGAGCGGCTGGTCGAGCACTTCGGCGGCCTGCAGAAGCTGCTCGCCGCCAGCGTGGACGACCTCCAGACCGTCGAGGGCGTCGGCGAGGCCCGCGCCCGGTCGGTCCGCGAGGGCCTGTCCCGGCTGGCCGAGTCCTCGATCCTCGAACGGTACGTGTAAGTCCGGCCGTTCAGCCGGTCCGGCCGGCGTCCGGCCGGTTCAGTCGGCGTCCGGCCGGTTCAGTCGGCGTCCGGCCGGTTCAGTCGTCCGTGAGCTGGAAGGACGCCTGCTTGCTGCCGTACCCGGGCTTCTGCAACTGCACCAGGTAGGTGCCGGGCTTGGCCTGCGCACCCTTCGGCTTCGCGCACTGCGGCGAGCTGGTCTTGCCGTTCCAGCTCAGCGTGTAGGACATCGAGGAGTGCGCGGGGACCTGGAGCAGGTGGGAGCCGGTGGTCGGGCAGTCGTCCGACGCCCAGACGTGGCTGGCGCCCGGCGCGCCGGTGACCGTGAACACCGCACTCTTCGGCCCGACGTCGATCTTGCAGCCGGCCGCGCCGGAGTTCGTCGCCACCAGCCGGAACTCCGGGTTCTGGCCGGGCTGGTAGGAGTTGCGCACGCTGCTGAGCGAGAGCGTGACGGTGCCCGGTGCGCAGGTCGGCAGCGAGGAACCGGCCGGCACTTCCTGGCCGGGCGCCGGCACCGTGCCGCCGGTGCCGCCGCTGCCGGAGCCGGCCGTGCCCGCGCCTGCCGCGGAGCCGCCGTCACCCGCGCCGCCGTCACCCGCGCCGCTCGAAGAGCCGTCGCCCGCACCGCCGTTGGTACCGCCGTTGTCGCCGCCGCCGGACGAGCCGCCGGACGAGTCGCTCGGCGCGGTGTCGCGGCCGCCGGGCTCCCCGCCGTTGTGCGGGCCGGACGGCGTCGGACCCGGGGTGATCGTGGCCGCCGGGGTGTGCGAGTCGGCGGGGGCGCTCGCCCCGTGGCCTCCGCCGCCACCACGGAAGTTGACCACCCATACCGCGATCGCCGCCGCCAGCGCGAGCAGGCACAGCAAAACAGCCCGCCGCCGCCAGTAGATAGACGATGGCAGAGGTCCGACGGGATTGCGCACAGAGCCCACAGACGCACTCTAGGGGAGATCAGTACCGTGGTGTCGCACCACCCGCCGCCATACGTCCGCTCTTTGCCGATCATCACGTTTACATCGCCCCGAAGTTGCCCCTCTCGGCACCCCAACTCGCCGCCGCCCGGCGCCATCCGCGGCACCCCCGACCCCGTCGTCACTCTGACGTGATCATCGGTAGCTGTCCGTGTCCATTGTCCCTGGCATGTGCGAGGATCGACCCGCGATGAGCAACGACCTCTCCTCCACCCAGCTTCCGGCGTCGCCCCTCTCGACGGACGACGCCGCGGCCGGCGCCCCCGGCGGCTCCGCCCGCCCCGCGCCGGTGACCACCCCTTCCTCCACGCCCGCACCCGAACCCGAACCCGCGCCCACTCCCTCATCCGACTCCCCGGCGCCCGTTCCCGTCGTGCTGCCCGCCGCCGGGGCCCTGCACGGCACCGTGATCGACTGGTTCGACGAACACGCGCGGGACCTGCCCTGGCGGCGGCCCGACGCGGGCGCCTGGTCGGTGATGGTGAGCGAGTTCATGCTGCAGCAGACCCCGGTGAACCGGGTGCTGCCGGTGCACGCGGAGTGGCTGGAGCGCTGGCCGCGCCCGGCCGACCTCGCCGCGGAGTCGCCGGGCGAGGCGGTCCGGGCCTGGGGCCGGCTCGGCTACCCCCGGCGCGCCCTGCGGCTGCACGCCGCCGCGACGGCCATAGCACATCAGCACGACGGCGAAGTACCCCGCGAGCACAGCGAGTTGCTGGCCCTGCCGGGCATCGGGGAGTACACCGCGGCAGCCGTGGCATCGTTCGCGTACGGCCGGCGGCACATCGTTCTCGACACGAACGTGCGACGGGTCTTCGCACGGGTCGTCACCGGTGTGGAGTACCCGCCGAACGCCACGACGGCTGCGGAGCGCAAGATCGCGGCCGCCCTGCTGCCCGAGGACGACAGCACCGCGGCGCGATGGGCCGCGGCCACCATGGAGTTGGGCGCGCTGGTGTGCGCGGCGCGCTCCCCGCGGTGCGGCAGCTGTCCCCTGGCGGCCCGCTGCGCCTGGCGGTTGGCCGGCTCCCCCGCGCACGAGGGCCCGCCGCGGCGCGGCCAGACGTACGCGGGCACCGACCGGCAGGTGCGCGGCCGGCTGCTGGCGATCCTGCGGGCGAGCCGCAACCCGGTGCCGCGCGCCCTGCTGGACACCGCCTGGAGCGAGCCCGTACAGCGTGCCCGCGCGCTCGACGGCCTGATCGCGGACGGTCTCGTGGAGCAACTGCCCGACGACCACTTCCGCCTGCCGGTCTGACCGAGCCGGCCGGCTCCCGTGCGCAGTGCGGGTGCGGGTGCAGGTGCAGGTGCGGGTGCGGGTGCCGGTGCGGGCCGGAGGGATGCGAACCCCCGGAGGGTGTCACGGCAGATCCCGCCGCTCCCCCGCGACCGCCCGGGCGGGGGTACCTCCGCCCGGGCGGCGCAAGGGGCCGCTCTGCCACAGCCCGCACCCTGGTGTCACCACCCGCACGCTCACGCCACCGTCCGGCCCCGGCGGCGACCGTTCTTTCCGCCGCCGGCGTCCCGCTCCACCGCGGTCCGCTCCACCGCCGTCCGCTCCCCCGCCGCTCGACCGCCGGGACGCCCGCCCGCATATCGGTGCCGCGCCCCTCTCCGCCGCCTCCCCCAGGCGCTGTTACACAACCGATGGGTTGCTGTGCGGTCGTCGTGCGGTGCTGGTCGCCAAAGCCCAACATCCGGTTCGTAGCGTCGATAGCGGCCGTGGGAGGCGTTCTCGTCGGCCCGTGAACGGTAGAGCGTTATCGGCGGGGTGGAGGCGGCACAGATGGCGGCGAACAGCGGGGTTCTGGAGTTCGAGGAGTACGTACGGACCCGGCAGGACGCCCTGTTGCGCAGTGCCCGGCGACTGGTGCCGGACCCGGTGGACGCCCAGGACCTGGTGCAGACCGCGCTGGTGCGTACCTACCCGCGCTGGGACGGCATCGCCGACAAGCGGCTCGCGGACGCGTACATGCGCCGGGTGATGATCAACACCAGGACCGAGTGGTGGCGCAGCCGGCGGCTGGAGGAGGTGCCGACCGGCGACCTGCCCGAGTCGAGCGTCGACGACGGTGCCGAGCAGCGCGCCGACCGGGAGATGCTGCGCGACGTGATGCGGGTGCTGGCGCCGCAGCAGCGGCAGGTGGTGATCATGCGGCACTACGGCCAGCTCAGCACCGAGGAGACGGCCCGTGCGTTGGGGATGTCGGCGGGTACCGTGAAGAGCACGCTGCACCGGGCGCTGGCCCGGCTGCGGCACGAGCTGGAGCACGGCAGGTACGGGTACACGCGGAGGGAGAGCCAGTGCGCCGCATAGCGCTGACCGCCGCCGTGGGTGCCTTCGCCTGCGTCACGGCCGCGGGCTGCGGTACGACGGTGACCGGTGCGCGGCAGGAGGGCCCGGCGCCCACCGCGACGATGAAGACGCCGGACACCGGCGCGCCCGCGCTCGCCGCCGACCCCGCCGCGCTGGCCGGGATGGTGCGGCGCGACTCCAGCGTGAGCGCCGACGTGCGGGAGGACCTGGAGCCGTGCACGGCCGGCGACGCCGACGACGACTCCGACGGCACCAGCCCGTCCGACGCGTCCGACGCCACCTACCCGCTGGACACCGACTCCGGCGACCTCACCTCGGGCGACGGCCCGGACCTGGTGGTCAACGTCACCACCTGCGGCGACGGCCTCGGCATCGCCGCCTACGTGTACCGGATGACCGGCACGAAGTACCGCTGCGTGTTCGCCGACGAGCGCTCCCCCGTCTACGGCAGCGTGATCAACGGCCGGCTCCAGGTCGTCCACGAGGTCTACCGGACCGACGACGCGGTGGCGTACCCGACCGGTGAGGAAACGGTCACCTACGCCTGGCACGGCACCCACTTCCTCCAGGTCTCCCGCTCCTACTTCGACTTCGGCGCGAAGACGCCCTCCGCGAAGCCCGAGCCGACCTCCACCGAGCCCGCGCCGCTGCCCAGCTCCGAACCGCTGGACCCGGGACTGCCGTTGGACACCGACCCGACCACGTCGCCCTCCCGGACGCCCTCCGCCACCGCGGAACCCAGGTCCTCGGCCGGCGCCGCGCGGGTCGGCAGCGCGAGTGGGGGACGATAGGGACATGGCCGCCACCCACGTGTTGTTCGTCGAGGACGACGACGTCATCCGCGAGGCGACCACGCTCGCCCTGGAACGCGACGGCTTCCAGGTCACCGCGGCCCCCGACGGCGTCGCCGGGCTGGAGTCGTTCCGGGCACGGCAGCCCGACCTCGCCCTGCTCGACGTGATGGTGCCGGGCATCGACGGGGTGAGCCTGTGCCGCCGCATCCGCGACGAGTCCATGGTCCCGGTGATCATGGTCTCGGCGCGGGCCGACGCGATCGACGTGGTGCTCGGCCTGGAGGCCGGCGCCGACGACTACGTCACCAAGCCGTTCGACGGCGCGGTGCTGGTCGCCCGCATCCGCGCGGTGCTGCGCCGTTTCCGCGCCGCCTCCCCCAGCGAGGAGGTCGACGAGGGCGCCGTGCTGTCCTTCGGGGACATCGAGATCGACCCGGAGGGCATGGAGGTCACCCGGGCCGGCCGCCGGCTGGCGCTGACCCCCACCGAGATGCGGCTGCTGCTGGAGTTCGCCGGCGCCCCCGGCACCGTGCTGTCCCGCGACCGCCTGCTGGCCCGGGTCTGGGACTACGCCTGGGGCGGCGACACCCGCGTGGTCGACGTCCACGTGCAGCGGCTGCGGACGAAGATCGGCCAGGACCGGCTGGAGACCGTACGCGGCTTCGGCTACAAGCTGAGGGCCTGAGGTGGCCGCGTACGAGCCGCCGCGTTCGCCGGTTCCCGGGCCCGCCCGCGATCCGGCCGCCACCGTTCCGGCGCCGGCCGCGATACCGCGCCCGGCCCGCGAGCGCTTCCCCGCGCCGCCCGATCCGCCGGCCGCGCCGCCCGCACCGGGTTCACCGAGTTCACCGGACGTACCGGGCCCGCTCGATCGCGAACTCCTCGACGGCGAGCCGTTCCACGCGTTCCCCGGCGCCCCCGGCGATGACCGGTCCGACCCTTCCGACCTCACCGACCCGGACGACCCGGGCCCCTCGTCCCGTCGCCGCCGGCGCCCCTCGGACCGCCCGGCCCCCCGCGGCACCCGCCCGTCCCTGTCCGCCCGGCTCGGCCGCCTCGGCCGGCTCTGCGCCCGCCTGACCCGCAGGGCCCGCCGCGTCCTGCGGCGCCACCCGCTGCTGCGCCGCCTGCTCCTGCGCCGCGGCCTGCGCTGGAAGATCAGCGCGGCCATCGCCGCGGTCTCCGCCCTGGTCGTCCTCACCCTCAGCCTGGTCGTGCACAACGCCGCCCGGGTCAGCATGATCAACTCCACCCGGGACGTCCAGGACGAACGCGTCCAGTCCGCGCTGCGGATCTACGAGGCCACCGGACGGCTGGTCTTCTACGCCCGGCTCGACGACCCCGACCTGCCCCCGGCGCTCAAGAGCTACGCCGCCAAGGGCCAGCGCGCCACCTACGTCGCCGCCGGCCGCCACGGCGCCCCGACCGTATGGGCCGAGACCCCGGCCGGCGGCCACCACGTGCTGTCGCTCAAGAGCGCCTTCAGCGACCGCTACTCCGTACTGGTCGACCTCGACCAGGCGCTCATCGTCGGCTCCATCACGGTGGTGGTCGGCGGCACCGCGATCGGCGTGCTGATCGGTGGCCGGATGTCGCGCCGGCTGCGCAAGGCCGCCACCGCGGCCCGCAAGGTCGCCGACGGCGACACCCAGGTGCGGGTGCGCGAGGCGATCGGGGGCCGCCGGGTCCGCGACGAGACCGACGAACTGGCCCGCGCGGTCGACGGCATGGCCGACGCGCTCCAGCTGCGGCTGGAGGCCGAGCGCCGGGTCACCGCCGACATCGCGCACGAGCTGCGCACCCCCGTCACCGGCCTGCTCACCGCCGCGGAACTGCTCCCGCCCGGCCGCCCGTCGGAGCTCGTCCGGGACCGGGTGCACGCGCTGCGCACCCTCGTGGAGGACGTCCTCGAAGTGGCCCGGCTGGACGGCGCCGCCGAGCACCCCGAACTCCAGGAGATCGCGCTCGGCGAGTTCGTTCGCCGCCGCGTGCCCGTGCTCGCGCCCGACGCCGAGGTGGTGGTCGCCGAGGACGCCGTCGTGCAGACCGACCCGCGCCGCCTGGAGCGGGTGCTCGGCAACCTCCTGGCCAACGCGCTGCGGCACGGCGCGCCCCGGATCGAGGTCCTGGTCGACGGTGCGTTCGTCCGGGTCCGCGACCACGGCCCCGGGTTCCCGGCCGACCTGCTGCGCGAGGGGCCGAGCCGCTTCCGTACCGGCCGCACCGACCGCGCCGGCGGCGGCCACGGCCTGGGGCTGACCATCGCGGTCGGCCAGACCCGGGTGCTCGGCGCCCGCCTCACCTTCCGCAACGCCCCCGCCTCGGAGGGCGGCGGCGCCATCGCCCAGCTCCTGCTCCCCCGCGCCTGATCCGGGCCGGTCGGCTCGGCGCGGCCAGGAGGCTCAGCCGGGCACGTCAGCCCAGCGGGGCCGGGGCCGGCCCCCGGCCCCATCCACCCCGGCCCGGCGCCGTACTCCCAGGCCCGGGCCTGTATCCCGGCCCCGTACGCCCGGCGCCGTACTCCCGGGCCCGCGCTCTCAGATCGCGTCGACCGGCACCGGCGCCCCGCCGTCCGCCGGGTCCGCGGCCTTGGGGCCGGACCCGCGCAGCGGCGTCTCGATGACGAACAGCGCGGCGATGAAGCCGAGCACGCTGACCATCGCGCCCCACAGGAAGACCTGGTGGGTGCCGGAGGACACCGCGTGGAAGTACCCGTCCTTCACCGTGGACGACAGGCGCGCGACCGCCTTGGGGTCGAGCTGGGCGCCGCCGCCGAGCGCGGCCGAGCCCTTGTCGCCCAGGCGCGCGGTCATGACGTCCTGCACCCGGTGCGAGAAGAGCGCGCCGAACAGCGAGACGCCGAAGGAGCCCCCGATGGTGCGGAAGAGCGTCGCCGAGGAGGAGCCGACACCCATGTCCCGCATCTCCACGCTGTTCTGCGCCACCAGCAGGGTGATCTGCATGATGCAGCCCATACCGGCGCCGAGCACGGCCATGTAGATGCCGGAGGTGGTGCGGGAGGTGTCGACGCCCATCGTCGACAGCAGGTAGAGCCCGACGGTGATCAGCACGCCGCCGACGATCGGGAAGACCTTGTACCGGCCGGTGCTGGAGGTGAGCCGCCCGGCGACCATGGACACCAGCATCATCGCGAGCAGCATCGGCAGCAGGAGCAGGCCGGAGTTGGTGGCGGAGGCGCCCTGCACGGTCTGCTGGTAGAGCGGCAGGAAGGTCATCGCGCCGAACATCGTGAAGCCGACGAGGAAGCCGACCACCGAGATCAGCGAGAAGTTGCGGCTGCGGAAGATGCGCAGCGGCAGCACCGGCTCGGCGGCACGGGTCTCGACGAAGAGGAAGCCGGCCAGCGCGACCAGGCCGAGCACCAGCAGGCCGAGGATCTGCGCGGAGCCCCAGGCGTACTGCGTGCCGCCCCAGGTGGTGAGCAGCACCAGCGAGGTGATCGCGACGGTGAGCAGGCCGGCGCCGAGGTAGTCGATCCGGACCGCGCCGCCGGGCTTCTTCTTCGGCAGGTGCAGCACGATGGTGATCACGGTCAGCGCGACCGCGCCGATCGGCAGGTTGATGTAGAAGCTCCAGCGCCAGCCCCAGTTGTCGGTGATGGAGCCGCCGACCAGCGGGCCGCCGATCATCGCCACGGCCATCACGCCGGCCATCATGCCCTGGTACTTGCCGCGCTCGCGGGGCGGGATCAGGTCGCCCATGATCGCCATCACGCCGACCATCAGGCCGCCGGCGCCCAGCCCCTGGATCGCCCGGAAGGCGATGAGCTGGTCCATCGACTGGGACATCCCGGACAGCGCCGAGCCGACCAGGAACAGCACGATCGAGGTGAGGAAGATCCCCTTGCGGCCGTACATGTCGCCGAGCTTGCCCCAGATCGGGGTGGAGGCGGCGGTGGCCAGGGTGTAGGCGGTGACCACCCACGACAGGTGGTTGAGGCCACCCAGCTCGCCGACGATGGTGGGCATCGCGGTGCCCACGATCATGTTGTCGAGCATCGCGAGCAGCATGGCGATCAGCAGACCCCCCATCACCACCCGCACGCTGCGCTGGCGCGGTTCGGCGGCAGCGGGCGGTGTGTCACTGCGAGGCGTGTCGGTCTGGGTCATGACCGGCGTCCCTTCCTCCGGGAGGAGGGCGGAGTCGTTCACTGAACTTACTTGCCGCCCGGCTAGTTATCTCGTCCAGCAGCAAGGTAGGACCCTAACTAGCCGGGCGTCAAGTAAGTGCGTAAGGTCGTGGTGGGGCCGTACCGTGAGTGGGCCCGTCACGCCGTGACCGTCCGAGGTCACGCGTAGTGCAGCAGGAGAGCGACCGCCATGGCTACACCGCACCACGCTCGGCGCAGCGATACGCGCCGCCGCATCCAGGACGTCGCCCTGAAGCTCTTCGCCGAGCAGGGGTACGAGAAGACGTCGCTGCGAGAGATCGCCGAGCGACTGGATGTCACCAAGGCCGCGCTGTACTACCACTTCAAGACCAAGGAAGACATCCTGATCAGCGTCTCGGAGGACCTCACGGCCCCGATCGACGAGCTGATCGCCTGGGCCCAGGGCCAGCCGCGCACGCTGGACACCAAGCAGGAGCTGCTGCGCCGCTACGGCGACGCGCTGTGGGGCGCCACCGACCTCTTCCGGTTCTTCCAGGAGAACCAGGCCACCGTTCGCGACCTGGCCATCGGCGAGTCCTTCAAGAGCCGGATCACCGCGCTCAGCGAGCTGCTCAAGGAGCCGGACTCGCCGATGACCGCGCAGGTGCGCTCGCTGACCGCGCTCTTCGCGATGCACGCGGGGATGTTCGCCATGCAGAACATCGCGGGCGGCGCCGAGGAGAAGCGCGCGGCCGTCCTCGCGGTCGCCCTCGACCTGGTCGCCCAGGCGGACGCCGACCTCGTCACCGGCTGAGGCCGGACGCCGGGCATACGGGCGTGGGGCCGCGGAGCGCGGGGCTACGGACTCCGGCACCACCGCACCAGGGCGGGCACGGCGGCGGAACACGCGAAGGGGACCCGGGCATCACCGATGCCCGAGTCCCCATTTCGAGGGTCGCGCCCGCCTTACGGGTTGACGCCGTGCGCGCGCAGGAAGTGCAGCGGCTCGACCGAGGAGCCGTAGTACGGAGTGGTCCGGACCTCGAAGTGCAGGTGCGGGCCGGTCGAGTTGCCGGTGGAGCCGGACAGGCCGATCTTCTCCGCGGTGTTCACGTGCTCGCCCACGTGCACGCCTATCTTCGACAGGTGGCCGTACTGCGTGTACAGGTGCGACCCGTGCTTGATCACGATGTTGTTGCCGTAGGCGCCGCCCCAGCCGGCCGTCACCACGGTGCCCTCGTGCGCGGCGCGGACGGTGGTGCCGCTGTTGACGACGAAGTCCTGGCCGGAGTGGGTGTGAATCCAGTGCGGACCCGCCTGCGCGTAGCCCGCGCCCAGCTTGTAGCCGGTGGTCGGGGTGACCCACGACGCCTGGAGCTTCTTGGCCTTCGCGGCGGCCTTCACCTTCGCGTCCGCCTTCGCCTTGGCGTCGGCCTTCGCCTTGGCCGCGGTCTGGTCCGCGGCGGTCTTCTGGCTGACCGCCTGGGCGTGCACGGCGTCGGAGATGCTGGCGACCGTTTCGGCCGACATGAAGCCCGAGGCGCTCTGGGAGGCCGCGGCGTCCTGGGAGGAGGAGTGCGACGTGGCGGCGAACGCCGCCGTAGAGCCCAGCGCGAGCGCCACCACCAGGCCGCCGCCCACTACGGCGACCCGGCCGCGGGTGACGGTCTTCGGGGAGCGGTTCTGCGTCGTTGAGTTCTTGCGCATGAAGAAATGACCTCACTGGATGGGGGAGCGGCGAATCCGGCAGCGGTCCGTCGCGAATCCTTGGTAACCCGACATTCCGGGCACTGGCAAGGACCCCCCTTACTACGGACATTCGTAGCCGAAAAGATGCTTGATGTCCGAATTGCCCGATGCAGGTTCCTTGTAGGTACACGCCCCCGCCCCACGCACTATTTCCGTTAGTAAGTGGTCCGCGTCACGTGGGACACCTCACCGGCACTACGGTGGGAACGGCTTTCCGTGGAGCATCGGGCGCGGCTCCGGCGGAGGATTCCGAGCGTTCCCGGACCGGCGGGTCCGGGCCGAGAGGGGGGGCGGAAGAACCATGACCGCACAGGACCAGACCCAGGACGCGGCCGGGCCCGCGCTGACCGGCATGGAGCTGGCCGACGCCGTCGAGGCGGTACGGGCCGGGCTGATGGAGGGCGCGGTGCGCGGCGCCGGCGCGAACGTACGGTTCGAGGTCGGCGAGATCCACATGGAGTTCACGGTGGAGCTGCAGCGGACCAGGACCGGCCGCGGCGGCGTCAAGGCGTGGATCGTCGAGGCCGGCGCGGAGGCCGCCCGCACCTCCGGCGCCACCCACACCGTCTCCCTGACCCTGCACCCGAAGTCCGCCACCGGCGGCTTCCTCGAGATCAAGGCCCCGGACGACGCGAACCCGTCGAGCGTGCAGTACGAGGGCTGACCGCCCCGTGCCCGCCCACCCGGCACCCCGCGTCGCACCACACGTCGCGCCCCGCCGCCTCGCCGTCCTCCAGTCCGGCCACGTCCAGGGCAGCGGCTACCTGCTGACCCCGACCCTGGTGCTGACCGCCGCCCACGTCGTCGCCGGCGACGCCCCCGTACGGCTCACCACGCCCGGCGGCCCGATCCGCGCCGAGGGCCGGCGCGTGGGCACCTGGTACGACCCGGGGCGCGGCATCGACGTGGCGCTGGTCGCCGGCGAGCAGCGGCTCGCCGACGACGACGCCTTCCCCGACGCTCCCCCCGGCCACGCCGTCCCCGCCGAGTGCTGGGCCGACACCGCGTCCCTCGACCCGGTCGCCGGCTGCGAGGCGATCGGCTTCCCGCACGTGCAGCGCTTCGACGGGGGCCGGCTGGACACCGAGCAGGTCATCGGCACCTACAAGCCCGGCTCGAACCTCTTCAGCGAGTACGGCGTACTCGTCGTGGACGGCGCCCCACCCACGACCGCCGCCGACGGCACCTCGCCGTGGGCGGGCCTGTCCGGTGCCGCGGTCCTCACCGGCGGCGCCCTGCTCGGCGTGGTCGTCGCCCAGCAGAACGGCTGGCAGCAGAGCCGGATCGCCTTCACCCCGCTCGCCCGCCTGCTCGGCGACGAGACCTTCGTCGACGCCCTGACCGCCCACGGATACCGCGTCCCGCGCCTGGTCAGCCCGCCCCGCCGCCCCCCGGACTTCGAGACCCGCTACGCCGACCACCTCGCCCGGCACCACGGCACCCTGCGGATCTTCGGCATCGACTTCACCGCCCGATCCCGCGTCACCTGGCCGCTGGACAGCGCGTACTACGGCCTGGAGGTCACCGCCGACCGCGGCACCGGCGCCGACGGCTGGGCGCCCGGCCGGTCCGCGACCGACATCGCGGGCGGCGCCACCGGCGGCGCCGCCGTCCGTACCGGGCCGCTCCCCGCCGAGCGGGCACTTGCCGGGCAGGACCGGGTGCTGCTGCGCGGGGTGGCCGGCTCCGGCAAGAGCACGCTGGTGCAGTGGCTCGCGGTCGGCACCGCCCGCCAGGACCTCGGCGAGCACCTGCGCCACCTGCACGGCCTGGTGCCGTACGTCCTCCCGCTGCGGACCATCGCCCGCCAGGAGCGGCTGCCGATGCCCGCGGAATTCCTGACCTCGGTGGGCACCCCGCTCACCGCTCCCCCGGGCTGGACCGAGCAGGTGCTCACCGACCGGCGCGCGCTGGTGCTGGTCGACGGCCTGGACGAGGTCGACGAGCGCACCCGGACCCGGGTCGGCGAGTGGCTGCGCCTGCTGCTCGACACCTACCCGGGCAACCGCTGGCTGGTCACCTCCCGCCCCTCCGCCGTCGAGGACTCCTGGCTCGCCGACATGGGCTTCACCGAGCTGACCCTCGCCCCGATGAGCCGCGCCGACATCCGCGCGTTCACCGCCCGCTGGCACGACGCGGCCCGCGCCACGGTGCCCGGCGACCCCGAGGAGCTGGCCCGCCTCGACGCGTACGAGCGCTCCCTGCACGACGCCCTGCACACCAAGCAGGACCTCGCCCGGCTCGCCACCAACCCCCTCATGTGCAGCCTCATCTGCGCCCTGCACCGCGACCGGAACGGCTACCTCCCCACCGGCCGCAAGGAGCTGTACGACGCCGCCCTGTCGATGCTGCTCAACCGCCGCGACCGCGAGCGCGACCTCGAACCCCAGCTCACCGAGGCCCCGCAGATCCAGCTGCTGCAACGGCTGGCGTACTGGCTGGTGAAGAACGGCCAGGCGGAGATGGACCGGGCCGACGCGGTCGAGCTGGTGGCCGCCTCGCTGCCCGCGATGCCCGCGGTCGAGGCCGCGCTCGGCTCCGCCCCCGACGTCTACCGCCACCTGCTCGACCGCAGCGGCCTGATCCGCGAGCCGGTCGCCGGCACCACCGTGGACTTCGTCCACCGCACCTTCCAGGACTACCTCGCCGCGAAGGCCGCGATCGAGGAGCGCGACTTCGACCTCATGGTCCGCAACGCCCACCACGACCAGTGGGCCGACGTGATCCGGATGGCCGTCGCCCACGCCCGCCCCGACGAGCGCGCCCGCCTGCTCAAGAAGCTCCTCACCCGCGGCGACCGCACGAAGACCCACCGCAGCCGCCTCCACCTCCTCGCGCTCGCCTGTCTCGAACACGCCACGGAGCTGGACCCGGCGGTCCGGTCGGAGGTCGAGAAGCGGGGGGCCGCGCTGATCCCGCCACGCTCTTTCGGCGAGGCGAAGAAGCTGGCCGAGGTCGGCCCCATGGTGCTGGAGCTCCTGCCGGGACCGGAGGGGCTGGACGACGATCAGGCGGAGGCCGTGGCGGAGACCGCGTGGCTGATCGGCGGCGACGCGGCGGTCCCCGTACTGGCACGCTTCACGGATCACCCCGTGGACAGCGTGCGCGAGCGGTTGGCCCAGTTCCCCCTCGGTGTCGACCGACTGCACTACGCGGCAAAAGTCATGGACCGGCTGCCGCGAGCCGACACGCAATATCTCGTCGGCTCCATCGACGATCTGCGGGCAGTGCTCACGCTCGGCGGAATCGAAATCCTGTACGCCTTCGCAACACTTGGCGGCGGATTCGACGACCTCCTCAGCGCCCGTGGGCTGATCGCCCTCCAGTGGGCGGACCCCGTCACCGACGAGATGCTGGCACGGCTGTCCGACCTGCCGAAGCTGGATGATCTGGGTATCGAGTGCGGCGACCTCACCGATTTGTCAGCGTTGGCAGACCTGCCCCTGACCGAACTCCGTCTGAACGGACTGCCGAACGACCTCGACCTCAGCCTGCTCGCCGGTCTCCCGCGGCTCACGTCCCTCGCGATCAGCAGCGACGACCCCACCTGGCCGGGCACGGTCGCGCTCCCCGACGGGCTGCCCCTCACCCACCTGTACACGGGATACGGGACCCGAGGGCTCGAAGGCATCGAGCGGCTGACCGGGCTCGTGCATTTCGGCTGCCACTCGCCGCTGCCGGACCGGTTCGCCCGCGCCGACTGGGACCGGCTCGCATCGCTGCCCGAGCTGACCTCCCTGTCCCTCAGCAACGGCATCACCGCGTTGCTCGAAGAGGACTTCCCACCGCTGCCGAACATCCGCGTGCTGTCCGTGACGGCGGTGCGGGACGGACTGCCGGTCGACGTGCTACGGCACTTCCCGGGCGTGGAGGAACTGTCGATCCGCCCCCTGGAGCGTTACGGCAGTGCGAGCCGGCCGCCCATCGACCTGGCGCCCTTCGCGGCGCTGCCCCGGCTCGGCCGGATCACCCTGCACGGCATCGACCCGGCAGCGATCCTGAACGCCGACGCCCTCCCCGCGCACGTCACCGTCACGCTCTGACCAGGCACCCGCGCCGAACCCAAAAGGCCCGGCCCCGGCTCCCCTCGCGGGGTGCCGGGGCCGGGCCCTGGTAGGCGCACACGCTCGCTCGGCTCACGCCGAGCGCGGCGTCACTCCTTGGAGAGGTTCGGCGCGCCGCCGGCCGTCTCCACGGGCGGGGCGTCGGCCACGGTGACCTTCTCCTCGCCGCGGAAGGTGAAGGTCGCACTCTCGCCTTCGCCCTCGACGTCCACGACCACGATGTGGCCGGGGCGCAGCTCGCCGAAGAGGATCTTCTCGGAGAGCGTGTCCTCGATCTCGCGCTGGATCGTCCGGCGCAGCGGCCGGGCGCCCATCACCGGGTCGTAGCCGTGCTTGGAGAGGAGTTCCTTCGCCTCCATGCTCAGCTCGATGCCCATGTCGCGGTCGCGCAGCCGCTCGTCCACCGCACCGATCATCAGGTCGACGATCTGGAGGATGTCCTCCTGGCTGAGCTGCGGGAAGACGATGACGTCATCCACACGGTTGAGGAACTCGGGGCGGAAGTGCTGCTTCAGCTCGTCGCTGACCTTGTTCTTCATCCGCTCGTACCCGGACTTGGTGTCGCCCTGGGCGGCGAAGCCCAGGTTGAAGCCCTTGGAGATGTCCCGGGTGCCGAGGTTCGTGGTCATGATGATGACGGTGTTCTTGAAGTCCACCACCCGGCCCTGGGAGTCGGTCAGCCGACCGTCCTCCAGGATCTGCAACAGGCTGTTGAAGATGTCGGGGTGGGCCTTCTCGACCTCGTCGAAGAGCACGACCGAGAACGGCTTGCGGCGGACCTTCTCGGTGAGCTGGCCGCCCTCTTCGTATCCCACGTATCCGGGCGGGGAGCCGAAGAGCCGCGAGACGGTGTGCTTCTCGCTGAACTCGGACATGTCGAGCGAGATCAGCGCGTCCTCGTCGCCGAAGAGGAACTCCGCGAGCGCCTTGGACAGCTCGGTCTTACCGACGCCGGACGGGCCGGCGAAGATGAACGAGCCGCCGGGACGCTTGGGGTCCTTCAGGCCGGCACGGGTGCGGCGGATCGCCTTGGAGAGCGCCTTGACCGCGTCGACCTGCCCGATGATGCGCTTGTGGAGCTCGTCCTCCATGTGCAGCAGCCGGGTGGACTCCTCCTCGGTCAGCTTGAAGACCGGGATGCCGGTGGCGGTCGCCAGGACCTCGGCGATCAGCTCGCCGTCGACCTCGGCGACGACGTCCATGTCGCCGGCCTTCCACTCCTTCTCGCGCTTGGACTTCGCGGCGAGGAGCTGCTTCTCGTTGTCCCGCAGGGAGGCGGCCTTCTCGAAGTCCTGCGAGTCGATCGCGGACTCCTTCTCCCGGCGCACCTCGGCGATCTTCTCGTCGAACTCGCGCAGGTCCGGCGGCGCGGTCATCCGGCGGATGCGCATCCGCGAGCCCGCCTCGTCGATCAGGTCGATCGCCTTGTCCGGCAGGAACCGGTCCGAGATGTAGCGGTCGGCGAGCGTGGCCGCCTGCACCAGGGCCTCGTCGGTGATGGAGACGCGGTGGTGTGCTTCGTACCGGTCCCGCAGGCCCTTGAGGATCTCGATGGTGTGCGGCAGCGACGGCTCCGCGACCTGGATCGGCTGGAAGCGGCGCTCGAGCGCGGCGTCCTTCTCCAGGTACTTGCGGTACTCGTCGAGCGTGGTGGCACCGATGGTCTGCAGCTCACCGCGGGCCAGCATCGGCTTCAGGATCGAGGCCGCGTCGATCGCGCCCTCGGCCGCGCCGGCGCCCACCAGGGTGTGCAGCTCGTCGATGAACAGGATGATGTCGCCGCGGGTGCGGATCTCCTTGAGCACCTTCTTCAGGCGCTCCTCGAAGTCACCGCGGTACCGCGAGCCGGCCACCAGGGCGCCGAGGTCAAGCGTGTAGAGCTGCTTGTCCTTCAGCGTCTCGGGCACCTCGCCCTTGACGATCGCCTGGGCCAGACCCTCCACGACGGCGGTCTTGCCGACGCCGGGCTCGCCGATGAGCACCGGGTTGTTCTTCGTCCGGCGGGACAGCACCTGCATGACCCGCTCGATCTCCTTCTCGCGCCCGATCACCGGGTCGAGCTTGGACTCACGAGCGGCCTGGGTGAGGTTGCGGCCGAACTGGTCCAGGACGAGCGAGGTCGAGGGAGTGCCCTCGGCCGGCCCGCCGGCCGTGGCCGACTCCTTCCCGCCGGAGTAACCGGACAGCAGCTGGATGACCTGCTGCCTGACTCGGTTCAGATCGGCGCCCAGCTTCACCAGGACCTGGGCGGCGACGCCCTCGCCCTCGCGAATCAGGCCGAGCAGGATGTGCTCGGTGCCGATGTAGTTGTGGCCGAGCTGAAGGGCTTCGCGGAGCGACAGCTCCAGCACCTTCTTGGCACGGGGAGTGAAGGGGATGTGGCCGGACGGGGCCTGCTGCCCCTGCCCGATGATCTCCTCCACCTGCTGGCGGACCGCCTCAAGAGAAATCCCGAGGCTCTCCAGGGCCTTAGCGGCGACACCCTCACCCTCATGGATCAGGCCCAGGAGGATGTGCTCGGTGCCGATGTAGTTGTGGTTGAGCATCCGGGCTTCTTCCTGAGCCAGGACGACAACCCGCCGCGCGCGGTCGGTGAACCTCTCGAACATCGTTAATCGCTCCTCAGAGCGGTCGGGCAGTGAGGGGTCGGTCCCCTCCCTGTCCTTCCGCATGCTAGTCCCGCACAGCGGCGCCGCTCACGAATCACCCCCGCTCTCGCGAGGAAAGCCGCGCAACCGGCTGACGTCACTCCCACAACCTCGATGGTGCGAGACGATGTTCCCGCAGGCCAGGCGAATGCCCCCTTAATCAGTACGCCCGTGGCGAACGCCCGCCCCGCCTGCCCGAACACCAGCCCGTCCCACTAGGTACTTCTTACCCTCGGTGGCCGACAATCCACACCGCGAGGGCACTCGGCTCTGCGCTACGGGCGAACAACCCGCGCCGCTTTCCGGCCATCTGCGACCAACCTGCCGTCTCCCCCGCCGTCACCCCTGCCGTCACCCCGGCCGGAAGCTCCGCCGCCACCCGCATCACCAGGTGTGTTCGAATCCGGACGGCACGTAACCAGCGCGCTGGAGCGGCAGTTGACACGGCATGGGCTGGTACGAGCACGAGCTGGGGTGGCCGCTGGTCGGGGGCCCGCCCCCGGCGCTGGTCACGGGGGTGCGGTTCGACGCGCTCGACGTGCCGGCGGAGGCGGGTTTCGCGATGCTGAGCCGGTTCTCCCGCCCGGGTCTGCTCGGGCCGGTCGCGCTGGACGGCCACCGGGTGCGGCTGCTGGTCGCCGCCGGAACGGCCGAGGAGCTGCCCGGGCTGCTGGAGTGGCTTGAGTGGGGGGGCATCGAGCTGGACCTCGCGGCCCTGGGCGCCGGGCAGAGCCTGCGGGCCCCCGCGCACCCCGAGTGGGGCCGCAGGGAGGCCGCGTACGACCGATCCGCACCGGTGTGGCTGCGGCCTCCTCGGCCTGGGTTCGACGTGGAGTCGACCGTGCCCGCGCTGCGTGTCGCTCCCGAGGCCGACGAAACGGGGGTTCCCGTCGGGCTCGGCACGCTGGTGGCCGCATTGGCGACCGCCTGCCACCGCGTCACGCTGCGGGCCCGCTGCCCCGATCAGCCGTGGGCCTTCTCGTACGCCTCACGGATGGTCGCGGGGACGCGGCCGCGGTCGTTGACCTCGTAGCCCTTCTCCTTGGCCCACGCGCGGATCTTCGCGGTGTCCTGACCCGAGCTGCTGCCACCGCGCACGGCCTTGGTGCGCCCGCGTCCGGCACGACCGCCGGTGCGGCGACCACTGTCCGTGTACGGGTTGAGCAGCCCGCGCAGCTTGTCGGCATTCTCCGTAGTGAGGTCGATCTCGTACGTCACGCCGTCGAGCGCGAACGTCACGGTCTCGTCGGCCTCGCCACCGTCGAGGTCGTCCACAAGAAGGACCTGAACCTTCTGTGCCACCGGCTTCCCTTTCATCGAAAACGGATTAACGGTAAAAGCAAAGCGCCTTTCACCGAAAAACACAAACCCCTTGCGCGAAGTGGCTCCCCCGTGCGCCAGCGCGATCCGGACATACCGGTCTCAGAGTTGCAGCAGCATCCGGCTGTTACCCAAGGTGTTGGGTTTCACTCGCTCCAGGTCGAGGAACTCGGCGACACCCTCGTCATTGGAACGCAGCAGCTCGCCGAAGACATCGCCGTCCACCGGGGTCTCACCGATCTCCACGAAGCCGTGCCGGGCGAAGAAGTCGACTTCGAAGGTGAGGCAGAAAATACGTCTGACGCCGAGCCAGCCGGCAGTGTGCAGCAACTTCGCCAGCAACTGGTGCCCGACACCGGCCCCGCGCAGCGAGCGGTGCACGGCGAGCGTCCTGACCTCGGCCAGGTCCTCCCACATCACGTGCAGCGCGCCACAGGCGACCACATCCGCGTCCTCGTCGCGTTCGGCGACCCAGAACTCCTGGATGTCCTCATAAAGGGTCACCGTGGCCTTGTCCAGCAGGATGCCGTCCCTGGCATAGGAGTCCAGCAGCCGCCGCAGAGCGGGGACATCGCCGGTTCGGGCCCGGCGGATGGTCACGTCATTCGACATCAGGGGCATGGGCGGACGCTATCGCCCTTCGGGTTCCTCCGGTCCGCCAGGGTCCACGGACTGGATGATGCGCAATGCGTCCCGCACGGCTTCGCGCTGTTCCGGCGACATCATGCCGAAGAAGTGCACGAGGGCCTCGGCGGGGTTGTCGCTCGCCGCCCAGGCTTCGTTCATCAGTGCGGCCGAGTACGCCGCGCGCGTCGATACCGCCTCATAGCGATATGCGCGGCCTTCCGCCTCACGGCGCAGCCACCCCTTCTGCCGGAGGTTGTCCATTACGGTCATCACCGTTGTGTAGGCGATGGAACGGTCCCGTGAGAGGTCTTCGAGTACCTCACGAACCGTGACCGCGCGGTTCCACTCCCACACCCGGGTCATCACGGCGTCTTCGAGTTCTCCGAGTGGTCGGGGCACACCGGAAATACTACGGGCGGAACGCGACGAATGTCGTAATTACCGCTCTTCGCGACTTTCGGGGCAGTGGCGAGGCGGTCGAGCGGCGGGCCGGTGCGCCGGGTGGCGGCGCACCTGGGCCGGTCAGCGCTCTTCGGGGGTGGCGACCCGGGCGGCCCGGGCGGCCTCGGCCGCGGCGAGCGCGGCGTCCACGGCCGCGTCCTCCTTGGCCTTGTTGGCGCCGCCCTGGTTCTTGACGATGGTGACGATCAGGGCGGTGAAAAGCACCGCCATCACCAGCGGCGGCACGATGGCCGAGATGTAGTCCATGCCGCCCAGCGTAGCCACCCCCGTTCGCGCTAGGCGGAGCGGGCCTCGTCCGGTTTGCGGTCCCGCCGGTTCGGCGGCCAGATCTCGGCCGGGGTGGGGGTGCGACGGCCCGGGTCGCGGGGTTCGGCGGCGGGCGGCGGGGTGGCCGGTTTCGGCTTGGCACCCGGGGTCGGGGCCGGCCGCGGCTTCGGATCGTCGGCGGCTCCGGCCGCGGTGGCGGCGGCCGGCAGGGGCAGGGTCAGCAGGCGGCGCGGGGCGGGCATGTGGGCCTCCAGACGCTGGCGTACGTCGTTCTCCGCGAGGGTTTCGCAGCGGCGCAGCAGGGCGGTGCGGCGGTGGTGCTCCGGGGTTCCGCTGGGCAGTGCGCGCAGCCGGCGCAGTGCGGCGAGGTCGTCAGGACCGGGCAGGTAGCCGCCGGCGAGGGCGGTGGCGAGGCGGTCCAGATAGCCGCTCACCGCACCGGGCAGTGCCAGCCGGTAGCGGTGCAGCTCGGCCTGCTGGAAGGCGCGCATCCGGCCCGCCTCCCGTACGGCGTCCTCCAGGCCGTCCGCGAGCCGCAGGCAGTCCTGCACGTACTCCGCGGGGCGGGGCGCGACCACCAAAGTGGGCACCCCCGCCCTTCTGTGCGGGCCCAGCACCTCCGCGAGCGCGCGCCGCAGCACGCGCACCTCGTCCGCGCTGAACGCCATTCCCCCTCGGTTTCCATGTGGCGTTGGCATGCATGGACATTAATCGTTAAGCGGACAAACCTCACGTATCGCCGCGCGGCTCGCCGGGAAGCCGCGCCGTCCGCGCGGCTACCCGGTCGGAGGGGCTGTCCGCGCGGCTGCGCGGTCGGCAGGGCTGTCGGCGGGGCTACGCGGTCGGCGGGGCGTTGCGGGCGTAGACCAGCCGCAGGCCGATGAGGGTGAGCCAGGGCTCGTGCGCGTCGATGAGGGACGCCTCGCCCAGCACCAGGGGCGCGAGGCCGCCGGTGGCGATGACGGTGACGTCGTCGGGGTCGTCGGCCAGCTCGCGGGCCATCCGCTCGGCGATCCCGTCGGCCTGTCCCGCGAAGCCGTAGAGGATGCCGGACTGCATGGCCTCGATGGTGTTCTTGCCGATGACGCTGCGCGGCCGGGCCAGCTCGATCTTGCGGAGCTGGGCGCCGCGCATGCCGAGCGCGTCGACGGAGATCTCGATGCCGGGGGCGATCGCGCCGCCCACGTACTCGCCGCGCGAGGAGACCGCGTCGAAGGTGGTGGCGGTGCCGAAGTCCACCACGATGCACGGGCCGCCGTAGAGGTGCACCGCGGCGAGCGAGTTGATGATCCGGTCGGAGCCGACCTCCTTGGGGTGGTCGACCAGGATCGGCACGCCGGTCTTCACGCCGGGCTCGACGAGGATCGCCGGCACGTCGCCGTAGTACCGCCGGGTCACCTCGCGCAGTTCGTGCAGCACCGACGGCACCGTGGAGCAGATCGCGATGCCGTCGATGCCGTCGCCGAGGTCACCGAGCAGCGGATGCATGCCCATCAGGCCCTGCAGCAGGACCGCCAACTCGTCGGCGGTGCGCCGTGGATCGGTGGAGATCCGCCAGTGCTCCACGATCTCCTCGCCGTCGAAGAGCCCGAGCACGGTGTGGGTGTTGCCGACGTCGATGGTGAGCAGCATCCGCCTCTACGCTTCCGCTCGCAGGTCGAGGCCGATGTCGAGGATCGGGGACGAGTGGGTCAGCGCGCCGACCGCCAGGAAGTGCACCCCGGTGTCGGCGTAGGCGCGGGCGGTGTCCAGGGTGAGCCGGCCGGAGGACTCCAGCAGCGCCCGGCCGCCGACGATGGCGACCGCCTCGGCGGTCTCGGCGGGCGTGAAGTTGTCCAGCAGGATCAGGTCGGCGCCGGCCTCCAGCACCTCGCGGACCTGGTGCAGGGTGTCCACCTCGACCTCGATCGGCACGTCCGGGAACTCCTCGCGGACCAGCTTGAAGGCCGCCGAGACACCTCCTGCGGCGACCACGTGGTTGTCCTTGACCAGGGCCGCGTCCGACAGCGACATCCGGTGGTTGGCGCCGCCGCCGCAGCGCACCGCGTACTTCTCCAGCGCGCGCAGGCCCGGCGTGGTCTTGCGGGTGTCGCGCACCTGCGCCTGGGTGCCGGCCAGGGCGTCGGCCCAGGCGCGGGTGGCGGTGGCGATGCCGGACAGCCGGCACAGCAGGTTCAGCGCGCTGCGCTCGGCGGTGAGCAGGTCGCGGGTGCGGGTGCGTACGGTCAGCAGCTTCTGCCCGGCGGTGACCCGGTCGCCGTCCTCGACGTGCCGCTCCACCTCGAACTCGTCGGTGCACACCACCGACAGCACGGCCTCGGCGACCCGCAGCCCCGCCACGGTGCCGTCCTCCCGCGCGGTGAAGTCCCCGGTGGAGAACGCGTCCTCGGGCACGGTCGCCACCGTGGTGACGTCCACGCCCTGGTCGAGGTCCTCCTCGATCGCCATGTGCGCGATGTCCTCGACCTGTACGGGGTCCAGGCCCGCGTCGATGATCAGCGCGGCGAGGTCCGGGTCGAGGCCGCACTCCAGCGGGTCCAGGTCGTACGGGTCGTGGGCGTCGCCGCAGCCGCAGCCGTCACCGCAGCCGCCGCCCGCGGAGTCGGCGGGGGGCGGGCCGAGCGTCGGCAGCGGGAGGGCGACGGGCTGAGGCCGATCGGGGCCCACGGGGCCAGCGGGGGGTGTCACGGAAGCTCCTTCGTGTGCTGCGTGCGTTGCTGCGGGCGTTGCTTCGTCCACTGCTCGTGCGTGCTGCCGCGTCCCACGGCCGCTTCGTGCCACCGCGTCCCACGGCTTCGTCCGCTTCTCACGGCCGGGTCCGCCGGAGGGTGGGGGCGGCCCCATCATCCCCGATCCCGGCGGCCGGGGTGACCGCCGCCGGAAGCGGGCCGGGACGGGTGGCCGGCAGGGCCGGGCCGTCGGTGGCGCGGACGTCCAACGTGCCGTGCGGGGTGAGCCGGACCACCAGGTGGCGGCGCCAGTCGCGGTCGTCGCGGTCGGGCCGGTCCTCGCGCCAGTGGCAGCCGCGGGTCTCCTCGCGGCGCCGGGCGGCGGCCACCAGCACCCGGGCCACCAGGCCCAGGTTGGTCGCCTCCCACGTCTCCACGCACGGCTCCGCGGTCTTGCCGTCCCGGTCGTACGCCTCCACCGCCGCGGTGTGCAGCCGCTCCAGGGCGCCCGCGGCCGTCGCGAGGCTGTCCGCGCTGCGCAGCACGCCGGCGCCCGCGGTCATGATCCGCTGCACCTCGTAGCGCGCCTCGGAGGCCAGCAGTGGGGCGTCGGCGGGGGCCGGCGGCACCGGCTCGCCCGGCGCGGGCCGGGTGCCCGCCATCACGTCGGCGGCGATCCGCTCGGCGAAGACCAGCCCTTCGAGCAGGGAGTTGGAGGCAAGCCGGTTCGCGCCGTGCACGCCGGTGCAGGCGACCTCGCCGCAGGCGTACAGGCCCGGCACGGTGGTCCGCCCGCGCAGGTCAGTGCGCACCCCGCCGGACGCGTAGTGCGCGGCGGGCGCGACCGGGATCGGCTCGGTGACCGGGTCGATGCCGTGCGCGCGGCACGCGGCCAGGATGGTCGGGAACCGCTCGGCCCACATCCGCGCGCCGAAGTGCCGGGCGTCGAGGTACATGTGCTCGGCACCGGTCTCCTGCATCCGGCGCATGATGCCCTTGGCGACGATGTCGCGCGGCGCCAGCTCGGCCAGTTCGTGCTGCCCGACCATGAAGCGCACGCCCTCGGCGTCGATCAGGTGCGCGCCCTCGCCGCGGACCGCCTCGGACACCAGCGGCTGCTGGCCCTCGGCGTCCGCGCCCAGCCACAGCACGGTCGGGTGGAACTGCACGAACTCCAGGTCGCTCACCTCGGCCCCGGCCCGCAGCGCCAGCGCCACACCGTCGCCGGTGGACACCGCGGGGTTGGTGGTCGCGGAGAAGACCTGCCCCATCCCGCCGGTGGCCAGCACGACCGCGCCCGCGCGCACCGCCCCCACGCCGTCCCGGGCGCCCGCGCCCATCACGTGCAGGGAGACGCCGGCGGTACGGCCCTGGGCGTCGGTGAGCAGGTCGAGCACGAGGGCGTTCTCGACGAACTCGATGCTCCCCTCGGCAGAGGCATCGGCATCGTCAGCGGCTGCGGCTGCGGCTGCGGTATCCGTGCCGGCGGCGGCAGCGACCGGTGCCGTGTCGGCGGCCGGGTCCTGAGGGTGGGACGCCCCGGCGTCCACCACCGCGGCGATCAGCGCGCGGGACACCTCAGCGCCGGTCGCGTCACCGCCCGCGTGGGCGATGCGGCGGCGGTGGTGGCCACCCTCGCGGGTGAGCAGGATCGTGCCGGCCGCGTCGGTGTCGAAGTGGGCGCCGGTCGCGATCAGCCGGCGGACCGCGTCCGGGCCCTCGGTGACCAGGACCCGCACCGCGTCCTCGTCGCACAGGCCCGCGCCCGCCACCAGGGTGTCGTCCAGGTGCTGGGCCGGGGTGTCGCCGTCGCCGAGCGCGGCGGCGATGCCGCCCTGCGCCCAGCGGGTGGAGCCGTCGTCCAGATGCGCCTTGGTCACCACGATGACCTTCGCGCCGGCCGCGGCGCAGCGCAGCGCCACCGTCAGCCCCGCCACACCCGAGCCGACCACGACCACGTCGGAGTCGAGCGACCAGCCGGGGGCGGGGGCGTGCAGGCGTATGCCGGTGGCGTCGCCGGGGCCGGCGGAACCGGCGGAGGAGGTGGTCATTCGGGGGCTCCGAACTCCAGGGGGAGGTTGTCGATCAGACGGGTGCCGCCGACCTTGGCGGCGACGGCCAGCACGGCGGGGCCGGTGTGGTCCGGCGCGGCCTCGGTGAAGGTGGCGGGGTCGATCAGCGCGACGTAGTCCAGCTCGACCGGAGGTTCGGCCGAAGCGGCGGCGTCCAGGACCGCGCGGGCGGCGCGCACCGTCGCCTGCGGGCCGCGCGGGGCGGCCTCACGGCCGGTGAACAGCGCCCGGGACAGCTCGCGGGCCGAGATCCGCTCGGCCTCGGACAGGTAGCGGTTGCGGCTGGAGCGCGCCACGCCGTCGCCCTCCCGGACGGTCGGCACGGCGACGATGTCGACCGGGAAGTTCAGGTCGGTGGCCATCCGGCGGACCAGCGCGAGCTGCTGGGCGTCCTTCTGCCCGAAGAACGCGGCGGTCGGCGTCACCCCGGGCCCCGGCGGAAGCGGGTTCGTCAGGTGCAGCAGCTTCGCGACGACCGTGAGCATGCCGTCGAAGTGGCCGGGCCGGGACGCGCCCTCGAACCGCTCCCCCATCGGGCCGGCCGTGATCCGCACCTGCGGCGGGCCGCCCGGGTACACATCCTCGGTGTCCGGCGCGAAGACGAAGTCGGCGCCCGCCGCCTCGGCGAGCTTCACGTCGGCCTCCAGGGTGCGCGGGTAGCGGTCCAGGTCCTCGTGCGGCCCGAACTGGAGCGGGTTGACGAAGACCGTGACCGTGACGACGCCGCTGCCGGCGTGCGCGCGGGCGGCACGGATCAGGGCGGCGTGGCCGTCGTGGAGCGCGCCCATCGTCATGACCACGGCCGCGGCGGGGGCCAGGTCGCGGGCGTGGTGGACGAGTCGGGTCATCGGGTCCCCCCGTCGGCGAGGGCGCCCAGCAGCGCCTCCGCGTATTCGGCCTTGAGCATTCCGTTGGCGAGCGCGCGGTCCGCGGTGGCGCGAGCCATCGCCACGTACGACGCGACGGTCTCCGGTGCGTGGGTGCGCAGTTCGGTCAGGTGGGCGGTGACCGTGCCGGCGTCGCCGCGGGCCACCGGGCCGGTGAGGGCGGCGTCGCCCGAGCGCAGCGCGTTGTCGAGCGCGGCGCCCAGCAGCGGGCCGAGCATGCGGCCCGGCTCCTGCACGCCGGCCTGCCGCAGCAGGTCCATCGCCTGGGCGACCAGCGTGACCAGGTGGTTCGCGCCGATCGCGAGGGCCGCGTGGTACAGCGGGCGGGCGGCCTCCTCGATCCACTCGGGCTCGCCGCCCATCTCGATGACCAGCGCCAACGCGGCCGTACGCAGCTCACCCGGCGCGGTGACGCCGAAGCAGCAGCCGGCCAGGCGCTGCACGTCGACGGGCGTGCCCGTGAACGTCATCGCCGGGTGCAGCGCGAGCGGCAGCGCCCCGGCACGCAGCGCGGGCTCCAGTACGGAGGTGCCGTACCGCCCCGACGCGTGCACCAGGAGCTGGCCCGGTCGTACGGCGCCGGTCTCGGCCAGGCCGCGCACCAGCGCGGGCAGCGCGTCATCCGGGACGGTCAGCAGCACCAGGTCAGCCCGGGCCAGCACCTCGGCGGGCTCCACCAGCGGCACGCCCGGCAGCAGCGCTTCCGCGCGGCGGCGGGACGCCTCCGACACTCCGCTGGCGGCCACGGGGTGGTGCCCCGCAAGCTTCAGCGCGGCGGCCAGTACGGGGCCGACTCGCCCCGCACCCACCACGCCCACGGTGAGCCTCGCCGGCTTCTCCTCCACCACGCCTCCCAGCCTCGGCGACCCCCTTCTCGTCAACCTTACGCGAACAGGGTGCCCCTGACCCCCGGGCGCCCCCGTCCCCTTCGTCACAGGGCCCCGCGGTGGGCGGCCGGTCCCCCGGCCGGCAGGACGGGGGCACCCGGGGGGTCCGGTCACGGCAGAGCAGAATCGGGGGATGGATACGACGGAACAACTACGGGCCCGGCGGCGCGCTGCCGTGGAAGCGTGTTCGCGGGTGCTGGCCTTCGGCCACGACCGCACGCTGCGGGAGTGGACCGCGCGGCTCAGCGAGGACGCCACCACCGCGGGGGTGGACCTGGACGCTCCCGCGGACCTGTACGGGAACGGCGTGGTGGAGGAACTGGAAGCGAGGGTCGCCACCCTGCTCGGCATGGAGTCCGCCGCGTTCTTCCCGACCGGCACGATGGCCCAGCAGGTGGCCCTGCGGGCGTGGGCGGGCCGGACCGGGAACCCCACGGTCGCCCTGCACCCGCTCGCGCACCCGGAGATGTACGAGCGGGACGCGCTGCGCACGGTGAGCGGGCTGCGCACGGTGCACCCGACGAGGGCCCCGCGGCTGCCGGACGCGACCGAAGTACGCGACTTCGAGGAGCCGTTCGGCACGCTGATGCTGGAACTCCCGCTGCGCGACGCGGGGTTCGTGCTGCCGACCTGGGAGGAGCTGGGCGCGACCGTGGCCGCCGCCCGCGAGCGCGACGCGGTCGTGCACTTCGACGGCGCCCGACTGTGGGAGTGCGCACCGCACTTCGGCCACACGCTGCCGGAGATCGCCGGGCTCGCCGACAGCGTGTACGTGAGCTTCTACAAGTCGCTCGGGGGGCTTTCGGGCGCCGCGCTCGCCGGCTCGGCCGACTTCGTGGCGGAGGCGAAGGCGTGGCAGCACCGCTACGGCGGCCGGCTCGCGCACCAGTTCCCGGCGGTGCTGTCCGCGCTGGCCGGCCTGGAGCGGGAGTTGCCGCGGCTGCCGGAGTACGTCGCGCACGCGAAGACCGTGGCGCGGGCGCTGCGCGAGGGTCTGGCGGACGCGGGCGTCACGCTGCCGCGGGTGCACCCGGCCGAGCCGCACACCCACGAGTTCCAGCTGTGGCTGCCGTACCCGGCCGAGGCGCTGGACGACGCCGGGCTGCGGATGGCCGAGGAGACCGGGATCAGCCTCTTCGGCCTGCGGCGCTTCATGGAACCCGGGCCGCCCGGGCTGTCGATGACCGAGGTCTCCGTGGCCGGGTCCGCCCTCGACTGGACGGACGCCGACATCCGCGCGGCCGCGGCGGCGTTCGCCGAACGGCTGGGCTGACCGGCCGTTCGGAACGGCCGGGCGAACCCGGGCTCCCGGACCGTATGACCCCCATGTCCATACGGTCCGGCCCGGTGGCGCCCCAGGCCGCTCGGCCTCGTCGGCCGGCCTCGTCGTCGGCCCCGCCCACCGGGCCGGATCAGTCCGCCACCCGGATCAGCAGCTTGCCGGTGCTGGTCCGCGACTCGACCAGCACATGCGCCTGCGCGGCGTCCGCCAGACCGAACTCCGCGCTGACCGGCAGCTCCACCCCGCCCTCGGTGACGGTGTGGAACGCCCGGTCGGCCATCACGCGCAGCAGCGCCGGATCGGCGGCGGCCAGCCCGAGAAGGGAGAAGCCGCCCACCGTGAGGGCCGTCGGCATGACGTCCTCGGCGCCGATCCGCCACGGCTCGGCGCCCCCGGCGTTGCCGAAGGAGATCAGCCGGCCGAACCGCGCGACCACCGCCTTCGTACGGCGGAAGGTCTCGCCGCCGACCGGGTCGAGGGCGATGTCCACACCGCGGCCGCCGGTCGCGGCCAGCACCTCCTGGTCGAAGGTGTCGATCGTGAAGACCTGGTCGTAACCGGACTTGAGGGCGTGCTCGGCCTTCTCCAGGCTGGAGACGACCCCGTAGACCGCGCTGGCGCCGCCGGCCCGGGCGAGCTGGCCCGCGACGGTGCCGACCCCGCCGGCCGCGCTCTGCACCAGGACGGTGTCGCCCTCGCGGAGCCTGGCCACCTCGTGCAGCAGGCCGTACGCGGTCGGCAGCACGCTGGGCAGGGTGGCGGCGGTGCGCAGGTCGATGCCGCCGGGGAGGACGAAGACGGCGGAGGCGGGGGCGACCACCACGTCGGCGTAACCGCCACCGTCGAGGAATGCGGCGACCTCCTGGCCGGGGGTGAACTCGCTGACACCGTCGCCGACTTCGCGGACCAGGCCGGAGACCTCGAGGCCCGGGCGGAAGGGCAGTTCCGCCACCCGGTAGCCGATGGAACGGGCCAGTATGTCGGCGAAGTTGACCCCGGCGTAGGCGATGTCGATGGTCACCTGGCCTGGCCCCGGGCGTGGTTCGGGCACGTCGACGAGGGTGAGTACCTCGGGTCCGCCGAACTCCTCGATGACGATGGCGCGCATGTGGTGCTCCCCCTAGCTGGTCGGCCACCGCGCCGAGGTGCTGCGGGCGCGGCGCCTACGGTCGGTCCGTACCTGGTCGGGTGTTGCCGCTGTGCCGGTGTGAACTGAGTGCATTCTTCCCTGGGAACTCCCCTGTGCCGCCTGCTTGTTCCCGACCTTCACCGGAAGATCACCGCACCGGAGGCTCACTGCGCGCCGCCGCCTCCCGCGCGCACCAGGCCGGACTCGTAGGCGAGCACCACCGCCTGTACCCGGTCGCGCAGTTCGAGCTTGGTGAGGATGCGGCCGACATGGGTCTTGACCGTCGCCTCGGACAGCACCAGCTTCCTGGCGATCTCGCCGTTGGACATGCCCTGGGCGACCAGCAGCAGCACCTCGCGCTCGCGCTCGGTGAGCCGGTCGATCCCGGGGTGGCCGGCGGGCTCCGCCGCGTTGGGCAGCATCGGGGTGAAACGGTCCAGCAGCCGGCGGGTGGTGCTCGGGGCGACCACCGCGTCGCCGCTGTGCACCGCGCGGATCGCGGTCAGCAGTTCGTCCGGCGGCACGTCCTTGAGCATGAACCCGCTGGCGCCCGCCTTGAGCGCGGTGAAGGCGTACTCGTCGAGGTCGAAGGTGGTCAGGATCAGCACCCGGGGCACGGCGGGCGACCCGGCGCGGGCCGCGTCCTGGGCCGCGCCGCGGTCCGTGTGGCGGTCGCCGCCGCAGATCCGGCGGGTGGCCTCCACGCCGTCCATCCGGGGCATCCGCACATCCATCAGCACCACGTCGACCCGGGTGTGCCGGAGCACCTCCAGCGCCTCGGCGCCGTCGCCCGCCTCGGCCACGACCTCCATGTCCGGCTGGGCGGCGAGCACCATCCGGAAGCCGGTGCGCAGCAGCACCTGGTCGTCAACGAGCATGACGCGGATCGCCATCGGTCGGGGTCCTTTCGTGGTCGGGTGGTGGGGTCGCGAGGTGCCGCGGCGGCGGTCAGGGGACCGTCAGGGGCCGCCGCCGGTGCCCGGGGCGCGCGGGGGCGGCGGCGGGGTCCGGCGGGCAGCAGGGGCGCGACGGGGCGGCAGCGGCCGGGAGCGTCATCCGGCGCCGCGCAGCGGCAGCACCGCGCTGATCCGGAAACCGCCGCCGGGGCGCGGCCCCGCCGTGAGAGTGCCGCCGACCATGCCGATCCGCTCCCGCATGCCGATCAGCCCCTGGCCCATGCCGTCCCGGCCGCCCTGCGCGTACAGCTCGCGCCGCGCGCCCCGGCCGTCGTCCTCGATCAGCAGGTCGAGCGAGGCGTCCCCGAAGCCGAGCAGCACGCTGGCGCTGGCGCCGTCGCCGCCGTGCTTGCGCACGTTGGTCAGCGCCTCCTGCACGATGCGGTACGCGGTCAGCTCGACGCCGCTGGACAGCGGGCGGGCCTGCCCGGCCACCTCGAAACGCACCGGCAGGCCGGCGCCGCGCACCTGGTCGATGAGGTCCGCGAGTTGGTCGACGCCGGGCTGCGGGACGTACTCGCCGCCCGCGTCGTCCCCGGCGCGCAGCAGTCCGAGCAGCCGCCGCATCTCGGCGAGCGCCTGCCGTCCGGTGGTCGAGATCGTGGAGAGGGCCTGCTTGGCCTGGTCCGGCGCGGCGTCCAGCACGTACGCGGCGCCGTCGGCCTGGACCACCATCACCGACACGTTGTGCGCCACCACGTCGTGCAGTTCCCGGGCGATACGGGCCCGCTCGGCGGCCACCGCCGCCTTCGACTGGGCCTCGCGCTCCCGGTGCAGCCGCGCGGCCCGCTCCTCCAGCTCGGCGTAGTACGCCTTCCGTGTGCGCAGGCGGTCGCCGACCACCCAGGACAGCGCGAAGATCACGGTCAGGAAGAAGGTCTGGAGCAGCGTGGTCCAGATCGTGGAGTACTCGGTGTGCGGCGGCCAGCGGAGCATCGACACCGGCGCGGCGGCCAGGCCGCCGATCAGGGCGAGCCGGGAGGACCAGCGCGCGCCGTTCGACGCGCAGGTGTAGATGATCACCAGGAAGGCGAAGTTGCCCGGGTTGGCGTGCACGTCCAGGACGAGTTGCAGCAGACCGACGGCCACCGCGAGCAGCAGCAGCCGCTCCGGGGCCTTGCGGCGCAGTGCGACGACGGCGGCCAGCGCGAACGACAAGGGGATCGCGGCGAGGCGGGCCGGCCTCGAAGGGGTGCTGTCCACGACGACCCACAGCGCGCACGACACCAGCAGGACGACGGCCCAGAAGCTGTCGACCCACGTCGGGTGTCGGCGGAAAAAGTCGTAGACGCGCTGCACATAACCCAGCGTAGGCATGGCAACCCGTCGCGGGGTCAGCCCCCAGAGCGATCCGCGCTACTCCCCAAGGTGGACCTCCGGTCGGGTCGGCCGCTTCCGGGGCGCCCCCGCGGGCGGCGGTGCCCTCTTCCCGAGGCGAGGGTGCCCCGCTCCCGGAGCGGCGGTGCCCCACCAGGGGCGCTGGGGGCACCTCCTCGGGAGGAGTTCCCCGCGCCCCTGGACGGTGGCCGTCCGCCCGCCTGGGCACCCCTGCCCCGGGGAGGGGGCGCCCTCAGCCCGCGCGGCGGTGGTTGGGGCGGGAGGTGGAGCGCGCGCGCTTCTCGACGTACATGCGTTGGTCGGCGGAGTGCAGGACCTCCTCCGCGGTCATGCCGCAGCCGGCCCAGCCGATGCCGAAGGAGGCGCCGACCCGGACCGCGCGGCCGTCCACGCGGATGGGCGGGATGATCGCGTTGCGCAGCCGCACCGTGAGGTCGGTCGCGTCCGCCGGGGCGAGCCCGTCGGCGAGGACCACGAACTCGTCGCCGCCGAGCCTGGCGACGGTGTCGCCGTCGCGGACGGCCCCGGTGAGGCGGCGGGCGACCTCGATGAGGACGGCGTCGCCGGTGTGGTGCCCGAACCGGTCGTTGATGGACTTGAAGCCGTCGAGGTCGCAGAAGAGCACGGCGAGCCCCTTGCCGGCCGCTTCCTCGTCGCCCTCGTCGGGCGCGACCGTGTGGACGTGGGAGTCGAAGGAGAGCGGCGCGGCCAGTTCGTCGGGCCCGTAGCCGTAACTGAAGGCGAAGCCGTCGCCGCCCTCGGGCTCGGCGGGCAGCCCCGAGGGGTCGGCGGGGCCGCGCTCCTGCGGGTGCGAGCACAGCCGTGCGGACAGCCGGGACCGCAGTTCCGCGCTGTTGGGCAGCCCGGTCAGGGAGTCGTGGCTGGCGCGGTGGGCGAGCTGGAGCTCGCGGCTCTTGCGCTCCTCGATGTCCTCGACGTGGGTGAGCAGGAACCGCGGCCCGTCGGTCGTGTCGGCGACCACCGAGTTGCGCAGGCTTACCCATACGTAGCTGCCGTCGCGCCGCGCGAGCCGCAGCTCGGCCCGGCCGCCCTCGGCGGATGTGCGCAGCAGCAGCCCGACGTCCTCGGGGTGCACCAGGTCGGAGAAGGAGTAGCGCCGCATCACGGAGGCGGAACGGCCCAGCAGGCGGCAGAGCGCGTCGTTGGCGCGCAGCAGCTTGCCGTGCTGGTCGCCGCCCATCTCGGCGATGGCCATGCCGCTCGGGGCGTACTCGAACGCCTGCCGGAAGCTCTCCTCGCTCGCCCGCAGCGCCTGCTGGTCGCGCTCCAGCCGGACCAGGGCGCGCTGCATGTTCGCCCGCAGCCGGGCGTTGCTGATCGCGATGCCGGACTGGAAGGCGTACATCTGGAGGGCCTCACAGCCCCAGGGACCGGGGTGGCGGCCGCTGGTGGGCCGGTCGACGGATATCACCCCGATCAGCTCGCTGCCGACCGTCTGGGAGGCGTACATGGGCGCGTAGAGGCGGTCGCCGGGGTGCCACTCGTCGGGGAAGCGGGGCAGCGGGCCCTCGGTGTGCCACTGCGGCACGTCGTCGTCGATCAGCACCCAGCCCTCGGTGTGCGGGATGAAGCGCAGGGTGCCCCACTGCTCGCCCATGGCCAGCCGGCGGTCCCAGGACGCGCGCGAGCCGACCCGCCCGGACAGCAGCGCCTCGCCCGCCGCGCTCCCGGCGAACGCGGCCACCACGAGGTCGCCGTCGGGCCGGACCAGGTTCACGGCGGCCAGTTCGTACCCCAGGCCGCGGACCACTCCGTCGGCGACCGCCTGGAGCGCGTCCGCGAGGCTGCGCGCGGTGTTGAGGTCCGCCACGACCTGATGGAGCTGACGCAGGGTCGCGAGACGGACATACGGCTCCGACTCGGTGTCCATGCCCTAGTGCCCTCCCCACGGGTCCGGCGGCAACTCCAGCGAGGTTTCCCATGCCCCGGTCGCCGTAGCGACCGCGTCGTAATTCACAGTCTTCCAATTACAACGCCACTGAATCACAGCGAGCTGTCCAGTCGGTACACAGGGTCAACAATTCCTGCCGCTTGTGACTCAAGTCACACCCACAGGTAGGCAGTTGAGTACAGAACGTAGAGCACCGGTCCTAGGACCCGATACCCGCGCGGGATGGGACCGCAGCCCGATGCGACGGCTTCCTACCGGCCCGTAACGTAAGGAAACGTGCTTCACACTCCGCCTGGACGGCATCCTGGGACCACCATGGGTCAGACCGTCAGCACCGACGACTTCCGCGCCGCCATGACACGCCTGTCCGCGGGCGTCGTCCTCATCACCGCGCACGACCCGGAGGACGGGCCGCGCGGCGAGGACGTCGGCATGACCGCGACCGCGTTCATGTCCGTGTCGCTCGAACCGCCGCTGGTACTGGCCAGCGTGCGGGTCGGGTCGCGGATGGAGGAGCTGCTCGACCGGCAGCCCCGGTGGGCGGTGTCCGTGCTCAGCGAGAGCCAGCGGCACATCGCCGGGCGGTTCGCGATGCGCGGGCGGATCAGCGACCGGCTGCTGTTCGAGGACGTGTCCTACTACCGCGGCGAGGCGTCCGGCGCCCCCATCCTCGGCGGCGCCCTGGCGATACTCGAGTGCGAGACCGAGCAGCATGTGCTCGCGGGCGACCATGTGCTCGTCATCGGCCGGGTGCTGACCGCCCGCACGCCGAGCGCCGAGGGCGGCCCGCTCACCTACTTCCGCGGCCGCTACCGCTTCCTCTCCTGATTGCTCACCTGGCGGCGGGCGGGGCCGGGTCCTGGCCATCCGGGTCCCGGACGGCCGGTCCTGGATAGCCGGGTCCCGGACGGCCGGGTCGCCGGACGGCCGGGTCGCCGGACGGCCGGGTCGCCGGACGGCCGGGTCGCCGGACGATTCGGTCCAGAACCGCTCAGTCCCAGGCGCCGCCGCGGCCCTTCTTCGTCTGGCTGCGCTGCTTCTTCTCGCGCAACCGCTTCTCGTTGATCCCCCGGGGGATGCGGGTGGGGCGGCGCGTCTTGGGCGGCGGGGCGGTCGCCTGCGCGAGGATCGCGGCCATCCGGGCCGCGGCCGTCTCGCGGTTGCGCCACTGCGAGCGGTGCTCCGACGCCCGCACCGTGAGCACCCCGCCCACCAGACGGCCCGACAGCCGCTCCAGCGCCCGCGCCCGCCACACCGGCGGCAGCGACTCGTTGGCCGCGAGGTCGAACCGCAACTCGACCTGGCTGTCGCTGGTGTTCACATGCTGGCCGCCGGGCCCGGAGGAGCGGGAGAAACGCCACATCAGCTCGGCCTCCGGAACGGAGACCGAGCCGCGAATGATCAGTGGCCCGGGCATGACTCCATGATCCCGCCACCACCCCCTCCGCGTCACGGGGATTTCCCCGCCGGATCGGAACCGTACGAACCCCCCTTGGCGTTCAGACGGGTGACGGTAGTTTCGTCCGGAACACCTACGACCACACAAAGGGGACTTCCCATGGCGGTAAGCCTGACCAAGGGCGGCAACGTCTCACTGACGAAGGAGGCGCCCGGTCTGACCGCCGTCACCGTCGGCCTCGGCTGGGACGTCCGGACCACCACCGGCACGGACTTCGACCTCGACGCCAGCGCGATCGCGGTGAACGCGACCGGCAAGGTCTACTCGGACGGCTTCTTCGTCTTCTTCAACAACAAGCAGAGCCCCGACCAGTCCATCGTGCACACCGGTGACAACGTCACCGGCGAGGGCGACGGCGACGACGAGCAGATCAACGTCAACCTCGCCGCGCTGCCGGCCGACATCGACAAGGTCGTCTTCCCGGTCTCGATCTACGACGCCGAGACCCGCAGCCAGAACTTCGGCCAGGTCCGCAACGCCTACATCCGCGTCCTCAACCAGGCCGGCGGCGCCGAGATCGCGCGCTACGACCTGAGCGAGGACGCCGCCACCGAGACCGCCATGGTCTTCGGCGAGCTGTACCGGAACGGGGCGGAGTGGAAGTTCCGCGCCATCGGCCAGGGGTACGCCTCCGGCCTGGTCGGCATCGCGAGCGACTTCGGCGTCAACCTCTGACCACTCGACGTCCGCCCGCTCGACGTCTGGACCGCTCGACCTCTGACCGCTCGACCCCTGGCCGCGCTCAGCGGTTCGGCGGACCCGCGGACGGCTCCCCCGCCCGGCATCTCCGGTGCGACGGGAGCCGTCCGCGTGTTCGCCCTCAGCGAACATGGGGGGCCGGCGGCGCGGTTCGGCGGAGCCGTCGGCCGATCGGACCGATCGGTCGCATGATCGACCTGCCGTCCTTGGGAACTCCTTTACGCTTCCGATGAGTTCTCGGTAGGGAACAGCGACGAACCGTACGACCGCAGCGCGGCCCCGTACCGACACACGCTCAGGAGAGACGCCATGGCACTGTGGGACCGCTTCAAGGAATCCGCCCAGGGCATGCAGACACAGCTCAACGCGAAGAAGAACGACCTCAAGAGCGGCGCCTTCCGCGACGCCAGCATGGCGATCTGCGCGCTGGTGGCCGCGGCCGACGGCAGCGTCGCGCCCGAGGAGCGGCGCCGGGTGGCCTCGCTCATCGCGAGCAACGACGTCCTGCAGAACTTCCCGGCCGCCGACCTCCAGCGCCGTTTCGACGACTACCTCGACCGGCTGGCCGCGGACTTCGACTTCGGCAAGGTGGCCGTGCTCCAGGAGATCGCCAAGGTGCAGAAGAAGCCTACCGAGGCACGGGCGGTCATCCAGATCGGTATCGTCATCGGCGGCGCGGACGGCGTGTTCGACAAGTCCGAGCAGGGAGTGGTACGCGAGGCGTGCTTCGCGGTGGGCCTCAACCCCGCGGAGTTCGACCTCTGACGCGGGGAGGGCCGGTGGATGCCGGATGACGAGGAACAGGCGCTGGCGGTGTACGAAGCGCTGCGCCAACTGGGCAGCGCACTGCCGGGCGAGATGGGCCGCGCGACCGACCTCGACCAGGAGCGGGCCACCGCGGCACTGGGGCGGCTGACCGAACTCGGCCTGGTCCACGGGCGCCCCGACGGCCAACTGGAGCCCGTGGAGCCCGACACCGCGCTGGTGCGCGCCATGGACGTGTACCACCGGGCCGCCGAGGACCACGCGAGCCGAGCCGAGTCCTTGTACCGGGCCACCCAGGCCCTCCTCTACGTCTACCGGCCCGCCGTCGAGCGCGTGTCGAACAAGGTGGAGATCGAGTCCATCACGGACCCCCGGGCGAAGGTGCGGATGGTCGCCGCGATGAACGCGATCGCCCAGACCAGCGCCGACTCGTTGCACCCGGGTCCCATGCCGCCGATGGAGCTGCTGGAGCTGTCCATCGAGCAGGACACCCAGATGCTCAAGCGGGGTGTGCGGCTGCGCGCGATATACCCGGAGGCCGTTCTCCAGTCGTCCAAGCACCTCCGGTACCTGGAGCGGTTGTCCGGCCTCGGCGTGGCGGTCCGGCTGCTCGACCACGCGCCGTTCGACATCCTGCTCCAGGACCGGGAGGTGGCCTGCCTGCCGGCGAATCCCGATCACCCCGGTGGTTCGCCGATGCTGCTGGTCCGCAGCACCAAACTGGTGTGGCCCCTCCAGGTGATCTTCGAGGACTACTGGCTGCGCGCCGTCCCGCTGGCGGACGCGGCCTCCTCCGGCACCGACACGTCGGTCTTCACCCCGCAGGAGCGGGTGGTGATCCGGCTGATGGCCACCGGTCTGAGCGACGACCAGATCGCCCGCAAGATGGGCGTGCACCGTCGCACCGTGCAGCGGGCGGTGGCGAAGCTGATGGACCGGCTGCACGCCGGAAGCCGCTTCGAGGCGGGCCTGAAGCTCGGGCAGGACAAGGGCTTGGCACGGGTGCTGCCGCCGAGCCGGAGCGGGTCCGGCGTGGCCGTCGGCTGAGTCGGCCGAGTCGGGGGCGGCTGCCGCTGCGGCGGTGGCTGTGGCTGTGGCTGCGGCGGTGGCTGTGGCTGTGGCTGTGGCGACTTTGGCGGGCGAGTCGCCTGGTGGGCCGGCTGTCCGGCCGCTCGTTCCCGTGCGGTGGACGCGCGGGAACGAGCGGCACTGGGGGCCGTTGGGCCGGTCGGCCCCCATGACGTCCGCCGAGGACTCCCCCCCGGGCGACCGGGCGAGCAGACCGGTCGTGCCCTCGGCGGCACCCGGCCACAGCAATACGGGGAAACCGCGGCCGGCGGCGCCAAGGCGCCTCGGCACCTTCGGGAGGCGGGGAGTCACGCCGCGAGGTGCCGTACTGAATTGATATCCGAACAAGCCAGGGGATGCCTAGCTGCGTTTCCCCTCCTCCATCCCGGACGCACGTCTCCAACCCCACCACGACCAGGGATTTCGTCCTTCGACGGGCAGCCTTGTCCAAAAAGCGACACGTACCAATATGGACACCCGAACCCGCGTCTGTGACGACGATGCGGCAGCCGGGACTCCGGTGGAGACTTGGCGGGGGAAGGGAACCACCAGGCGCTGTCCCGCCGTCACTCATCGTCGGAGAGCGCGGTGGCACCGCGGTCGTGGGGGAGATGAAGCGGATGGAAGAGTCGGCGGACAAGGCTGCGGAGACGGCCGAGGAGACGGCTGCGGAGACAGCCGAGGAATCGGGTTCCGGGGATTCCGGCCCAGGCGATTCCAGCCCGGGCGATTCCGGGCCAGGGGATTCGGGCTCAGACGATTCGGGCTCAGGGGATTCCCGCCCGGACAATTCCGGCGCGGAGGGCCCCGACTCTGATCCCGACCCCGACTCAGGCTCCACGTGGTGGCGCCGGCACCCGCGCTGGACCGCGGTGGCGGCCGTGGTGGCCGGGGCGTTCACCGGCGGATGGTTCGCCGCGCCGCCGGACCACACGTACACACCACAGGTGGCGGCCTCGCAGCCGGTCACGGTGACCGCCGCACAGGCCCACCAGGGCGTGTCCTCCTGGCCGACGCTCGGCAACCGGCCGAACGACCGCGGCCCGGGGCACGCGGCCATGGAGATCCTGCTCTCCAACGGCTTCGGCCCGCACTCCTGGGTCAACTACCCCGACTTCAGGCCCGATTCCCAGACTCCCCTCGTCTACGACAACCACCACCCGAGCGGCGAGATCCTGTTCTCCGGCACGGTGCCGCATCTCCCCCACGTGACCCTGGTGTCGACGGGCGGCGAACTGCTGCAGTACGAAAGCGGCCCCGGAGCAGGGTCGGAGAAGATCGTCTACCGCGCGCCCGCGCCCTGGGACGACACTCCCTTGTTCAGTCCACCGCTCGCGCTCAACTGGGAACACCAGTCGGGCGCGCCTTCCCCGCTGGCCATACCGCCGTGGCTGACCCACGTCCAGGTCGAGGGCTTCGACGGCAAGGATCTCGGCTGGCGGCCCCTGAAGGTCACCGACGGACTCAGCGCCCCTGTCCCCCCGTTCGGCTACCGGTCGACCACCGTCGGGGGCCAGCACATCGTCGACATGCACAGCGACTGCGGGATCGGTGCGCTGATCCAGGCCGATGACACGTCGTTGGGCAAGCCCCGCAAGGTCACCTTCGTCTACGCCCCGGGCTGGCCGTACGCGGTCAGCCTCACATACGCGCCGTCCAACGCCGATCTGCCCGGACCCGCCGGGCCGGCGCCGCTCGACCAGCCCTACATCCGGCGGATGGCCGGAGATCTGCTGTGCGGGACGTCCGGCATGGACGAGGGAGACCCCCCGGCCTCGGAGGTCGAGTGGACCCAGGAGTGGCACGGCACCACCTCCCCCGACGGTGAGGTGGCAGTGGTCCAGCAGAAGGTCTCGTATCCCTCCGGCGGTGACTACGGCGAGGACTCCCGCAGTGGACTGCTGGAGGTCGGCATCGACAAGGCGTCGGTCTACACCGACCTCGGCTCGAACTACGACACTTCCGGTCGCTACGCCCCCGCGGTCTCCATCGGCTGCGTCACCGATGCGGGCGGGCTGACGGTGGTCGGTCCCACGACCGCCACCACCGTCACCCTGGTCGACCCGCTGGCCGGACGGCACTGGTCAGGGCACGGCCACGTGCTCAAGGTTCCCAAGGGCCAGTTGCCGAAGAAGGGGACCTACCTGGCCGCGATGGCGGTCACGCCGGGGAAGAACGGCGGCACCGACACCAGGGACTGCGCGGCGCCGTAACGCCCTGCCGGGCGGGCGGTCGGGCGGACGGCTGGCCGGGCGGGCGGTCAGGCGCGCGGACGGGTGATCCAGCGGTCAGGCGATCCAGCGGTCGGGCGGCGCGCCCAGGTGCGCGTATGCCTTGACGGTTATATTCCCGATGGGGAATATTAGGTCGTATGGACACCGCGGTGTGGGGCGCGCTCGCCGACGAGAACCGGCGGGCGATACTCGGCCGGCTGCTGACCGGCCCGCAGCCCGTCGGCGAACTGGCCGAACGGTGCGGGCTGAGCCAGCCCAGCATGTCCAAGCACCTGCGGGTGCTGCGCGAGGCGGGACTGGTCCGCGTGCAGGTCGACGCGCAGCGCCGGGTGTACGCCCTGGAACCCGCGCCGATGGCGGAGCTGGACGCGTGGCTGGCACCGTACCGGCGGCTGTGGAACCGGAGCCTGGACGCGCTCGGCCGCCGCTTGGACGAGGCGCACGCGGGTTCCGTCGAGCGGTCCGCGCCGGCCGAGCCGTCCGAGCAAGCCGCGTCGGCCACGTCAGCCGAGCCGGCTGCGTTGGCTGCGTTGGCTGCGGCCGATCCCGAGGAGCGGGCTCCGCTCGCGCCACCGACGCGACCGGCACGCCCGACACCGCCGAGGCAACCGAGGCAACCGAGGCAACCGAGGCAACCGAGAGACAGGAAGCAGCCATGAACGTCATCGATCCCGGCAGCTACCTCGAACTGGACGGCGGACGGTCCGCGGTCCGCTTCGAGCGGGTCTACGACCACCCGATCGACCGGGTGTGGGTGCTGGTGAGCGAACCGACCGAACTGGCGCACTGGTTCCCGTTCCCCCGGATCACCGTCGACCTGGCGGTGGGCGGCGAGATCACCTTCGCCGGCGACCCCAACATGCCGGACATGGTGCTGACCGGCGAGGTCACCGCGGTCGACCCGCCGCACCTGTTCGCCTTCACCTGGGGCGGCGACGAGTTGCGGTTCGAACTGACCCGGCTGGACGGCGCCCGTACCCGCCTCACCCTCACCGACTTCCTGGAGAGCCCGGACGCGGCGGCGCGCAACGCGGCCGGCTGGGACCTGTGCCTGGCCGCCCTCGACGCCCGAGCGGCGAGCGAGACCGGGGGTTCGGTAGCGGGCGAAGCAGCAGGTGAAGCGGCCGGCGCGGCGGCGAACCGACGATCCGGCGAGCGGCCCGCGCGGCAGCGGCCCAGCGGCCCGCCGCCCACCTGGCAGCGGCGCTACGACGCCTACGTCGCGGCGGGCATGCCCAACGGCGCCCCGTTCCCCGGCAGTTCCTGACCCGCCGCGGGTACGAACGTCGCCGGGTGGCAGTAGGGCAGCGGGTCGATCGCCCGGTCGGTGCAGAACCGCGCAATCAGGTCGCCGAGTTCGTCGCTGCGCTCCACCGGCAGGAGGTGGTCGGCCTCCTTGACGGTGGTGAACCAGGCACCCTCCAGGCAACGCGCGGCGGCCAGGCCCATGGCGGGCGGCGTCAGCGTGTCGTGCTCACCCGTCAGCACGAGCGCGGGCACGCGGGGCGCCGGCCGCGGCACGTACCAGTCGTGGGACATCAGACGGTGGTTGTGCTCCACGTCCATCCGCACCTCCTCGGCGCTGCGCCCGGCGAACTGCCGGTACAGCAGCCGGGACACGGCGGCGTACCGCCGTACGGTCCCGGTGCCGGGCGGGGACATGAAGCGGTCCACCAGCTCGCGGGCGATGTCGTCGCTGCGGCCCTCGGCGAGCATCGCCATCCAGCGCGGCACGCAGTCGGTGTAGTCCTTCGGCAGGTCCCTGGTCATGCCGACCAGCATCAGCCGCCGTACCCGATCGGGGTGGCGCTGGGCGAAGCGCAGCCCGATCGCGCCGCCGAAGCAGGCGCCCAGCAGGTTCGCCCGGGAGACCCCGAGGTCGTCGAGGGTCCCGAGCACCGCGTCGGCGAGGAAGTCGATGCCGTGCCGGGCGGGCAGGAAGGCGGCGCCGCCGTATCCGGGCAGGTCGACGGTGATCACATGGCCCAGCGGGAGCAGCGCGCGCTCGAACCGGGTCCAGGACAGCCGGTCCTGGGAGGAGCCGCCGAGGATCAGGAACGGTTCGGTGCTCGGGTGCTCGCACCAGGCGACCCGGGAGACGAAACGGAAGCCGTCGGCGCTGAGTTCGCGTTCCTCGACCCCGCGGTGGCCGACGCACCCGGATGCTTCGCGGTCGGACGGTTCGCGGTCGGACGGTTCGCGGTCGGACGGTTCACGGTCAGGTCGCTCCGGTTCCGGCCGCCCGAACCCCGGTTGCCCGGGACCCGTTTGGCCGGGACCCGTTTGGCCGGGCAGCGCGGCCCGCGTCGTAGCGATTGTCATACCGGGACACTCCTGGTTTTTCGGGCAGGGCGAACTGCATCCCTATCACGGTCGGGCCCGCTCGGTGGCACCCCCGGGCGAGCGCCGCCGACGTACGCCAGTGCCAGCCGTACGCGGTCGGCATCGACCTCCTCGGCGCGCCGGTCCCAGCCGACCGCGTATCCCGCGGGCGCGCGAGAACGCCCCCGTGCGACCCGACCGGTGGGACGGGACGCACGGGGGCGCGATGCACGTTGTGCCCGTCCGACGTACAGGGCGAGCGGACGGCGCTATACGGGTGCGGGTGCGGGTGCGGGCGTGCGGCTCAGCTCGGCACCTTCCAGTTCTGCGCCGCCGAGCCGTTGCAGCCGTACAGCTGGAGCTGGGTACCGTTGGCCGTGGACGAGTTCGGGTCGTCGAGGCACAGCCCGGACTCCGGGTTGACCAGCGATCCGTTCGAGCCCGCGGTCCACTGCTGGGCACCGCTGCCGTTGCAGGTCCACAGCTGGATCAGCGTGCCGTTGGTGGTCCCGCTGTGGTCGGCGTCCAGGCACTTGCCGAGGGTCCGGAGCGTGCCGTCGGCGGCGACGATCCAGTCCTGCGCGTAGGTGCCGTCGCAGCCCCAGATCTGGACGTGGGTGCCGTCGGCGGTACCGGAGGTCGCGTCGTCCACGCACAGGTTCGACCCCACCCCGGCGGCGATCGGGCCGATCTTCGGCGAGGCCGGCGCCGTGGTGTCACCGGCGTACGACGGCGGGGCCGCGGACGCCGCCGTCGCCCAGGAGGTGTTGGCGGTGGTGCCGAGGGTGTAGTCGAGCGTGCCGCCCGCGGTGATCGCCGTGGTGGGGGCGTAGGCGTTGTTCCAGGCCGTACCGTTCCACGTCGCGGACTGCACGTAAGGGGCGTTGTCGGCGGCGCCGTTACCGTTGATCGTGAGCGTGTTGCCGGACGGCAGCGTGACCAGGGCCTGGGTGAACAGCGGTGAGCCGAGGGCCAGATCGGACGTGCCCGGGGTCTCGGGGTACATGCCGAGCGCGGCCCAGACGTACCAGGCGCTCATCGCACCCAGGTCGTCGTTGCCGTCGGCCAGCCCTCCGGGGGTGTTCGCCCAGATCTGGTCCTGGATCGCCCGCACTGTGCCCTGCGTCTTGTAGGGCGCGCCGGTGTAGTCGTACTCCCAGGGCAGTTCGATGCTGGGCTCGTTGCCGACCCAGGCATAGCCGTCGTCACCGGTGAAGCTGCGCAGCGTGGTGTCCAGGTAGTCGTTCATGGCCGCGTTTCCGCCCTTGGCCTTCGCCAGGCCGCCGATGTCGAACGGCACCATCCCGGTGTAGATCCAGGAGTCGGCCTCGACCATGTCGGTGCCGCTGGTGGGGTCGAAGCCGCCGGTCCAGGAGCCGTCCGCGTTGCGCGGCTCGACGAAGCCGGACGCCGGGTTGAGCACGTTGCGCCAGTCCTGCGCGCGATTGGCGTACGTCTTCTGGTTGCCGGTGTCGCCGAGCGCACCGGCGAAGGCCGAGAGCGCGAAGTCGGCGGTGTTGTACTCCAGCGTCGTGGCCACCGGGCCGTAGAAGTTGCAGCAGCCGTAGCTGCCGTCGTGCGGCATGTATCCGGGCGAGTTCAGGTAGTTCAGGCCCGGCCGGTCGTTGTTGGTCTTGCTCGCCTGAGCGACCATGTCCGCCAGCGCGGTGGCGGTGTCGAACTTCGTGGCGCCGAAGGCGTGGTAGTCCGCGAGGATGGCGTCCGCGGGGTCCCCGACCATGACGTACGACTCGCCGTTGTCCTCCGACCACTTGGGGAAGATCCCGGTCTGCGCGTAGTCGTCGACCATCGACTGCGCGGTGTCCGAAGCGGCCTGCGGGTCGACCAGCGCCTCGAGTTGGGCCTGGGAGCGGTAGATGTCCCAGCCGGAGTAGTTGGCGTACGCCGCGCTGTGGCCGGAGTCCACGGTGTGCGTCTTGCCGTCGAAGCCGTAGTACTGGCCGTTGGTGTCACTGATCACGTTCGGGTGCAGCAGCGAGTGGTAGAGCGCGCTGTAGAAACTCTGCTGCTGCGCGGAGGTCCCGCCCGCGATCTGCACCTTGCCGAGCGCGCTGTTCCAGGAGCCCTGCGCGGCGGTGCGGGTCGCGTCGAAGTCCCAGCCGCCGTTCTCCGCCGTGCGGTTGGCGACCGCGTTGGCGACCGACACGTACGACACGCCCACCTTGGCCTGCACGACCGGGTTGGACGTGGTGTTGAACGTGACGTACCCGTTCGACGCGGCGGCGTCCGGCGACTTCGATGTCGCAGCCTTCGGCGCCTTGCCGTGCAGCACCGGCTTGTTGGGCTTCTCGGCGGCGTTCTTGGAGGCCGTACCCGACGTCGCGGGGGCGGTCGCCGACGGCTTCACGACCGAGCTTCCCTGCGACGCGAACGGCTGGTCGAAGACCATGTCGAAGTACACGGTGTACGTGTTGCCCGCGCCGCAGAAGTGCCCGCTGGTGACCTGACCGCTCACCTCGGTGTCCGAGACCTTGGTGAACTGCGTCGACGTGTCGCCGTTCTGGCTGCCGTTCAGCTTGAAGACCAGGTTGGACTGCGTACTGGACGGGAACGTGAAGCGCGCCATCCCGCTGCGCGTCGTAGCGGTCAGCTCGGTGGTCACCTGATTGTTGAGCGTGACCTTGTACGACCCAGCGGACGCCGACTCGTTGGAGTGCGAGAACGCGTCCGTCGCGCCCGTGTTCACCGCACCCACCGTGGGCAGCACCGGTATGTCACCGGCCGCACCGCAGCCGGGCCCGGCGATATGGGTGAGGCTGAAACCGGTGATCGTCGAGTCGTTGTACTCGTAACCACCACCGGACGGACGCGACGGCGTGTCCGGGCTCCACTGCACCATGCCGAACGGCACGTCCGCGCCCGGGAAGTCGTCGGCCTGGTTCGAAGTCCCGATGAACGGGTTGACCAGGGTGGCCGGCGACGTGACGAGCGCGGCCTTCCCGGCCGCCGACGCGGGAGTACACATCCCGGCCACGGCCAGCGCCGCAGCCGCGAGCACGCCGATCACGGCCGCTCCGGGTGGTCTCGACAGTCGTGTCATCGCGGGTACTTCTCCTCTGCTCGTGAGTTCGACATCGTTGTCTGGCTCCACAGGAGCGCGACTCCGGAGTGATGAGCGAGATCCGACAACGTTGTCAGGCCATACGGAGATGGAACGCGTACTGATGCGAGTGCGTACATGGGGGGACTCCGGGGCTCAGGGGCGCCCAAGGACGCCGACGAGAGGAGAGCGCTCTCGGCGAAGTTAGCCACGCGGCAGGAACACGTCAATGACCCGTGCAAGCGGTCGGACCAATGAGGGGGTGGGGCTTCGCGGCGGGATTCGCGGCGGAGTTGGGGGCGCCGGGGCCGCGGGCGGGGATGGTGCGGCTGGGGGGTGTCGGCGCAGAGTGCGGCAACGTAGGTGGTTGGTGCGATGCTTGGGAGTGTTGGGGCGGGTTGTTCGGAGTCGGGGGCGCGTCATCCGATGTCTGGCGCGGGGGGCGCGGGGGGGGCGGGCGGCGGGGCGCCGGGGCGGCGGGAGTGCAGGAGAACGCCCGGCGGCGTGGACGGCGACGACATCGGACAAGAGATCGGACAACAGAAGGGCAGAGCGGACCGCGATCAGCAGCGACACGACGGCCGCAGGCAGACGTCGCGCTGCCCGCACACGTCGCCCAAGTCGGCGCGGTCGCAGGGCAGAAGGCTTCAGCGCAGGCCCGCGCAGCGGCTGATCGAGGTCGGACTACGCCTCGCCGCCTTCCACTCGACGTCGCCCTCGATCAGTCGGCCGACGGCGAAGCCGACCGCCCCGAGCGCGGCCACGAGTATGAACGCGCCGAATCCCCCGAACCACCCGGCAAAGGCCAGCGCCATGCCCACCAGCAACCCGATAACTGCCCTACTCATACTTCACCTCACATGATGTGCCAACGCCGGACTTGGACGAGGAACCGAACCTCATGGCGAACTCGGATCTGAGTCTGAGTCTGAGTCTGAATCTCGGGACTGATGCCGACCTGGGCCTCTGGATTGCGCGCTTCGGCTCCGATGCCCGAGGCTTGCGTCACTCGACGCGCGAGTCCGAGACCGGCTCGTCGCCGTCGAGCAAATGCACGTCGTTGACAGCGACGTTGACTTCAACCACCTCGAGGCCGGTAATGCGCTCCACGGCCACTATGACGTTCTCGCGGACGTCACGGGCGACGTCGGCGATCGGGACGCCGTACTCGACGATCACATCCAGGTCCACCGCTGCCTGGCGCTCGCCGACCTCGACCTTCACTCCCCGCCCCGCATTGGGACGGGAGCCCGGCACACGGTCGCGGACAGCACCAATCGTGCGGGACAGGCCACCACCCATGTCGTAGACACCGGGGATCTCGCGCGCAGCCATGCCCGCGATCTTGACGACCACGACATCGGCGATGGACGTCTTCCCCCTGTTCGCAGCCGGCTCGCTCGCGCCGGCACTGCCACCGCTGACCGTCGTGGAGCCCTGACCGGGCTTCACGCCGCTCTCCACCATCTTGCGTACGGGCGCCTCAACCTGCTGTGCAACCATCGCTGTCTCCTTGATCGTGCGTTGTCGTGACGTGCGGTCAATGAGTTGGACCCGGCCGGCGGAGATTCGTCACGCATCCGCGGCGAAGATTTCTTCCGAACTGATCCGCCCACACGGCGTGACATCCGGCGATCTCGCGTGTCGAAGACAATGAGCGAACGAAAGGAGCCGCCGCGTGTCGGGGTACCGCAAAATCACCAGGCCGGGCAGCGCAGACACCGGCAGCACAGCGCCGCCCGGCGCCTCGAAAGCCGTCGCCGCGCCCGCGGCCAAGGTAGAACTGCCGCCGGCGGCAGCACCGGCCGATCTGTCTTTGTCCGAGCCACCGTTGTCCGACCCGCCGGTCGACGGATTGCTGACCGAGGAATTACTGACCGACGAATTGCTGGCCGTACGCGCGGGAGAAGGGGACGAGGACGCCTTCGCCACACTCGTACAGCGGCATGCCGGACCGCTGCTGCAACTCGCCGAGCGGCTGCTGGGCAACCGCGTGGAGGCCGAGGACGCCGTTCAGGACGGCTTCGTCAGCGCCTGGCGCAGACTGCCGGAGTTCCGCGGCGAGGCACGGTTCAAGACCTGGATGTACCGAATCGTCACCAACCGCTGTCTGAACGTCCTGCGCTCGCGCCGCCCGCTCGTCCCGCTCGACGGCACCCCCGAGCTCCCGGCGCCGGACCACCAGACCTCACCCGAGCGCGTGACCGAGTCCCGCGCGGCCACGCGCGCCTTGGCCGAGGCGATGTCTCTGCTCTCGCCGGAACAGCGAGCCTGCTGGGTGCTCAGAGAGTTGAACGGACAGACGTACGAGGAGATCGCCGAACTGGTCGGAATCAGCCCTCAGGCGGTTCGCGGGCGCATCTTCCGTGCACGACGCGGCCTGACGGAGGCGATGGGCGCATGGCGATGACCAGCAACCCGGGCGGAGCCGGCCGCCTGCCCGGCCAGACACCGGAGCCACTCCCCGACGACGAGCAACTGCTTTGCGGCCGCATGCTCTCCGAGGTGTGGGAGTCCACCGACAGCGGTGAGAGCGACCAGCACGCCCTCCGCTGCCCTTATTGCTCGGCCGCGTTGGCCGACCTCGATCTGCTCGGCGGCGCGATCAGGGAGTTGCGCTCCAGCACGCCTCCACCGATGGACACCGCCTCCCTCTCCGAACGCGTCATGGACGTGGTCCGCTTGGAGCTGCGGCCCGGTCGCACACTGCCTCTCGGCGAACCCGAGGAGGACGCGTGGATCACCGAGGCCACGGCGGCCAGGGTTCTCCGCGCCGCGGCCGAGTCGCTGCCGGGAGTACGGGCCGGGTCATGCCGAATCGCGCCCGTGGCGATGGACGAGCTGAACGATCCGCTCCTACCGGCTCGCCCCGGGCTGCCCGGCCGGGAGCCGGTCCGGGTGCTCCTGGAAGTGACGTTCCCGTTCGCCCCCGACCTCGATGAACTCGCCGACCAGGTACGCCAGGAGGTCTTCGCAGCCGCAGACCGCCAACTGGGCATGCGCGTGGCGGCGGTCGACGTACGCCTCACCGATCTCCTTGACGATGCGGCCAGCGAAGGACGGACCCGATGACCCAACCCGCCGCCCGCGAGGTACTCACCGCCCAGGTCGCCACCGCCGTCTGCGAAGTGCCCGGCGTCGCATTCCTCAAGCCCAGTCTCAGCGGACTGCTGAGAGCGTCCATACGCTCCACGACACAGGGAGCATCGCGCCAATCCACCGAGGGTGTCCGCCTCACCCCCGGTGAGGGCCGGCCGTCGTGGACGGTGAGCGTCCACGTCGTCGCCCGGCGCGGCCATCGCGCGCTCGACGTCGCCCGCGCGATACGGGAAGCGGCCACGGCCGCTCTGGCCGTGACCTCGGTGAATGGCCAGTCACCGCCGCCGGTCACGGTCAGCGTCACCATCAGCGGGATCGTCTGACCCGGTCCCGACCCGGCCACGCCCGTCCACGCCCGCCCGCACCCGCGCACCTGCACCCGCACCCGCACCCGGACAGGCGAGGACGGAGCCGGGACATGACGGCCCAGGTCCAGCAAAGGACACGGCCAAGAGAGGGTCCGGCGACGGGTTCAGCCCAGCAGCAGCGATGTGGGCTGAGCCGAGAGCGCCTGGTCCAGTACCAGGGACGCCGCTCCCACGGCGGCCACGTTCTCGCCGAGGGTGGTGGTGACGACCGCAGTCGGGTGGGTCGCCTTGACGAACGGCGAGCGCGCAACCATCGGTTCTATGACAGGAAGGAGATGATCGGCGAGCACCTGCCAGGTCGTACCACCGAAGACGATGGTGTCGACGTCCAGCAGGGTCGCGGCAGCGCAGACACCACGGCCGATACGGACAGCAAGTTGATCGATGATGGACTTCGCCGCCTCGTCGCCCTCGGCGGTGAGTGAGGCCAGCCGTTCCACACCGCGCGGGGCGTCGGCCGGGTCCAGCACGGTGAACTCCGCACCGAGCACGCCGAGTGAGATGGCCTCGTCGACGAGGGTCCGGATCGAGCAGCCCGCGCCGAGGCCGCCGACCTCGCCCGCGTTGCCGGAGACACCGCGCAGCACGGTGTCCTGCACCACCAGTCCCATGCCCGAGCCAGTACCGAAATAGAAGAAGAGGAGGTTGCGACTCGCGGTGGCCGCGCCGGCCCAGCGTTCGGCGACGACTGCGGCGGTGACGTCCTTGTCGAGGAGTACCGGGTAGCCGGTGGCCTCACTGAGCCGGTCACGGAGGGGGAAGCTGCCCCACCCGTGCAGTTCAGGAGGGTCGAGTACCTGGCCGGCCACGGTGTCGACGGGACCGGGTGCGGCAACGCCGAGGCCCAGTATCCGTTCGGCGTCGACGCCGGACTCGCCGACCAGGGCGGCCACCGAGGCCGCCATGCCCGACACGATCTGGTCGGAGCCGCCACCTCTCGGCGTCCGCTCGCTGTACTGCGCCACCACCGCGCCCAGCAGGTCGACCAGGACATAGGTGATGACCGCCGGGTCGAGGTGCACCCCCACGGCATGCCGGGCCGTGGGGACGACCTCCAGGAGGGTGCGCGGCTTGCCGGGACCCGTGCTCCGCTTCCCGGACTCCCGCGCCACGCCCTGGTCGAGCAGTCGGCGGGTGATGTTCGAGACGGTTTGGGCGGACAGGCCGGTGGCCTGGGCGAGTTCGACCCGGCTCAGCCCGGACGGGTGTCGGCGGATGGCATCAAGGACGACGGACTCGTTGTAGTCGCCCATCCGCGGCAGGTTGGTGCCGCGGCGGATCGGCGGTCTGTCGTTGCCGGCGCTGTCGATGGTCGTCAACCGTGCCTCTCCCAGCCTCGGATGGCGGACGCGGCACCAGGCCACCGCCCCTTCGACGGCGTTGATGGGTGGCATGGTACGCCACCGGATTCTCCGTCCGGACCGGTCCGCCGAGCCGCCGGTCCGGGGTCGCTTCCCGTGCCGGCGGCCGACATCGTTCGCTCCGTTCGCTGGGTGTGGTCGCGGTCAGGCGCGGGGCAGGCGCAGGGTCACCATCTGGAAGGGCCGCAGGGTGAGGGCCGCCCCGCCGTCCGCCGTTTCGAGGTCCGCGGTGTCGGTGAGCGGCCGCTCCAGCAGGTCGGTCAGCACGGCACGGTCGGCGGCGAAGCCGTCGGCGCGGAGCGTGGCGCGGGCACGGCCGCCGTTCGCCTCGTAGAGGCGGACGACGAGGTCGCCGCTGCGGTCGTCGGCGAGCTTCACCGCGCTCACCACGATCGCGTCGTCGTCCACGGTCACCAGGGGGGCCACGGCGTTCGCGCCGGAGGTGCGGCGCTCGGGGAGGTTCGCCCGGTAGCCCTCGCGGACGGCGTCGGCGATGGTGGCGCCCGGCACCAGCGCGTGGCGGAAGCGGTGGACGCCCTGGTCGGTCTCCGGGTCGGGGAAGCGCGGGGCCCGCAGCAGCGAGGCGCGCACCGTGGTCGTCGTACCGGCGTCGGCTCCGGCGCGCACCGCACGGGTGACGTCGTGGCCGTATGTCGCGTCGTTGACAAGCGCGACGCCCCAGCCCGGCTCGTCGAGGTGCACGAACCGGTGGTTGCACGCCTCGAACTTGGCCCACTCCCAGCTCGTGTTCTGGTGGGTGGGCCGGTAGACATGGCCGAACTGGGTCTCGGACGCGTACCGGTCGGCGCGTACGTCCAGCGGGAAGGCGAGCTTGAGGAATCGCTCGGTCTCGTGCCAGTCCACCTCGGTGTCGATGTCGATCCGCTTGGCGTCCGCCGGAAGCGACAGCAGCTGGACGACCCGGGAGTCGCCGAAGACACGTTCGACGCGGACCGAGGCGCCGTCGACACGGAGGTCCGCGACGTCCGTAAGGTCGGCGCCGACGTTCCGGTAGAAGGCGTCGACGTCCCACGCGTCCCACTGGTTGGGCAGGTCGGGGTGGAGCTGGAGCAGGTTGCCCGCCTGCCCGGGGGCGATGGACTCGCGTCCGGCCGCGATGTCGTAGGCCGACACCACCAGTCCGCGCGCATCGATCTCGACCCGCAGCAGACCGTTGTCCAGGATGTAGCCGCCGCCCTCGCGCACGGCCGGAGCCACCGTCTCCGGCGAGCCGGCGACACCCGCGCCACCGGCCGGAACGCCTCCGCGCCCGTGCGGAGCCGAGTTGAAGACCACGTCGCCGACGCCGGCCCGCTCCCCCGAGTTCCCCGCGCCCTCTCCGGTCCCCGCGAGCGCGCGCTGCGCCTCGCCGATGATCCCTTCGAGCTCCTCGGCCACGAGCGCATAGGTCCGCCGCGCCTCACTGTGCACCCAGGCGATCGACGAGCCGGGCAGGATGTCGTGGAACTGGTGCAGCAGCACCGTCTTCCAGATCCGGTCCAGCGCCTCGTAGGGGTACGGCGCCCCGGTGCGTACGGCCGCGGTGGTGGCCCACAGCTCGGCCTCGTACAGCAGGTGCTCGCTGCGCCGGTTGCCGCGCTTGGTCTGCGCCTGGCTGGTCAGCGTGGCGCGGTGCAGTTCCAGGTAGAGCTCGCCGACCCACACTGGCGGGTCGGGGTACTCCGCCTCCGCCTTGGCGAAGAAGTCCGCGGGCGCCTCCCACTCGACGGTCGCCGACCCTTCGAGGCTGCGCAGTCGAGCGGCCTTGGCGACCATCTCCCGGGTGGTGCCGCCGCCTCCGTCGCCGTATCCGGTCGGCGCGAGGGAGCGGCTGGCGACGCCCTTCTCCTTGAAGTTGCGTGCCGCATGGGCGATCTGGCGGCCGGCCATCTCGCAGTTGTAGCTGTCGACGGGCGGGAAGTGGGTGAAGACCCGGGTGCCGTCGATGCCCTCCCACGCGAAGGTGTGGTGCGGGAAGGTGTTGGTGCGGCTCCACGAGATCTTCTGGGTGAGCAGCCACTTGGAGCCGGCGGCCTTGATGATCTGCGGCAGGCCGGCGGCGAAGCCGAAGGTGTCGGGGAGCCAGACCTCCTCGTTGTCCACGCCGAACTCTTCGATGAAGAAGCGCTTGCCGTGCACGAACTGGCGGGCCATGGCCTCGGACCCGGGCATGTTGGTGTCGGACTCCACCCACATCCCGCCGGTGGGCACGAACCTGCCGTCCGTGACCGCCTGCTTGACCCGGGCGAACACCTCGGGCCGGTGTTCCTTGATCCACGCGAACTGCTGGGCCTGCGACATCGTGAAGATGAAGTCGGGATCGTCGTCCAGCAGGGCCGTCATGTTGGACGCGGTGCGCGCGACCTTGCGGACCGTCTCCCGCAGCGGCCACAGCCAGGCCGAGTCGATGTGCGCGTGGCCGACCGCGCTGATCCGGTGCGCGGCCGGAACCGCGGGCGCGGCGAGCACTCCCGCCAACTCGTCCCGCGCGGCCTGCGCGGTGGCGTTCACGTGCTGCAGGTCCACGGCGTCCAGCGCGCGGCTGACCGCGCGGAGGATCTCCCAGCGGCGCGCCCCCTCCAGGGGCAGCTCCGCCATCAGCTCGCCGAGCACCTCCAGGTCCAGGACCAGGTTCCACACCGTCTCGTCGAAGACCGCCAGCACCATCTGCCCGAGCACGTACTGCGGCGCGTCGCCGGCGGTCGCGCGGTCACCGAGCACGGTGGGCTGGAACGGCACCTCGCCGTCGATGTCGGGGTTGGACGCGGCCTCGATGTGCCAGCGGACCGTCTCGCCGCCCGCGACCGGCGAGCCGACGCGTACGGCGGAGTTGCGCGGGTGGAGCCCCTTCACCGGGGTGCCGTCGGGCCGGTAGACGAGGCCCTCGCACTGGAATCCGGGGGTGCGCGGGGTGAATCCGAGGTCGAGCACGGCCTCGACGGTCCGGCCGGCCCACTCGGCGGGCACGGTGCCGCTGACCTTGAACCAGCTCGTCCCCCAGGGCGAACCCCACGGCGTGCCGGCGGAGATGGGCTGCGTCGTCGCCGACAGCCCCTCCGCTACGGGCACGGGCTCGCCGGAGGTGGACCAGATCTCCACGGTCAGCGGCGTCGTCTCCGGGTGGATCGCCGGACGGATGCGCTCCCGCAGGACGCGCTCCAAGCGTGCCTCGACCAGTTTGCGGTCGTCATGCATGAGGACGGTCTCCTGATAGCTGGGCTCGACAGGGCGGGGTGCCGGTCAGAGGCCGGTTGCGGCGCCCGGGTCCGGGCGCTCGCAGATGGGGTTCGACCTTTGACGTCTACGGGGGAACGGGCAGCGTACGTCCGGCACGAGGTCCACCTTCGGCGACCGAGACATTCTCGGCGTTCCGCATATGACGAACATTCCGGACGGTCGATTCGTGCCCCTTGGGCGACGGGACGAACCCGCCGCGGCTCACCAGGGGATGACGACCGGCCCAGCCGCCGCGGACGACGAGCGCCCGCCGGGTGTCGGTGGTCAACGTGGTTGCACGCTCCCATCGGCGCTGCGCGGCAGGGCGCAGCGGTCGGGTTCTTACGGCATCGGCCACCAGCCGTCCTGGCGCCAGGTCATGGCGATCAGGTCCTCCGCACGGCAGGTGTCGGTGTAGTGCCATTCGAACCTACGAACCGCCCGCCGAGTTTGTCAATACGTTTTACGAACCCCTCCGTCATTGAACGGGATTCAATGCGGAGCGCCTCGCTCCGGAACCGGGTGGTACGGCCGGGCGGTCCCCCGGGCGGTCCCCCGGGCGCGCTCTGGTAGACGCGGAGGCCCGGCGCGGGCATCCGGACACCGTTGTTCATGGCGCTCGTCCGGCCCTTGCCGGGTATGGCGGTCCTCGTCCGCGGAAGTCGGTGAACGTCGCGGAAGTCCCCGGACCAGAGGTACGAGCCGGCGGTACCGCCAGCGGTACGGCCGACCGGACCACCGGCTGTACGGCCGAGTGTGGTGCGCTGCGCCGTGGGCGCCCTGCGCGTCGTCGGCGGCCGCGCCTCAAAGAGTGCGGCGCGCCTCAAAGACCGCGGCGCCGTCAGCGTTACCGGGCGATGTCGAACGTCCGGGCGGCGGAGTCGTAGGAGGAGGTCTTCGCGCCGGGCATCTTCCCCCCGGCCGCGAGGCTGATGTCGACCCGCGTCACGTCCTTGCCGAGTCCGGCCGCCGCGGCGACCCGGACGCGGACCCGCGCGCTGGCACCCGCCTTGAGCGACGTGCTCAGCACATGGCCGACCGCGTTGGCGGACCGCGTCACCGCGACCCACCGGTGGCCGTCGTACTGCTGCATGGTGAAGCCATCGGCCACATCGGCGCCGGTCGGGTCGCAGCCGACGACGTCGTCCGCGCTGCACGGGGAGATGTTGAGCCCGGCGTCCACGTGCGCGATGTCCCGGGTGGACACGTTGTGGACGGCATACGTCGCCTCGGTCCAGCGCCCGTCGCGGTGCAGCGTGGTGCCCTTCATGTCGAGCACGCTGACGGTGAGGGCCGCGAGCGGCGCCTTCACACTGTCGCTCGCCAGGGTGCGGCCGGCCGAGCTGAGCGTCGCGTGTACGGCCACGGCGTCGTCCGCGCCGGACGGCCCGTACTGCGGGTTGAGGTAGAGGCGCCAGATGTCCTCGTCCTTGATGGGCACGGTGTAGCTGCCGGACAGGGTGTCGAGCCCGGCCTCGGGTCCTGCGGACCTGGCGAGCTTCAGGGTGGGCCAGCCGTCCCAGCCGGTGGACCCCACCGGCTCGTACTGGGTCTTCAGCGACTTGCCGGCCGGGACGTCGAACCGCAGCGCGACCTTCACCTTCGGGGGGTGCGCTCCGTTGGTGTGCATCGACAGGGCCAGCAGGCCGTCGGTGCCCCGCGCGTAGGTGTCGAGCGCTTGCAGCTTGAGGGACACCGGCGGATCGGGGGTCGGCGTCGGATCGGCCTTGCTCCCCCCGTCCCCGCCCCCGCACGCCGCGACCACCGCGGCCACCAGCACGGCGGTGACCGCCACCCGCCAACGCGACAGCCCGACCCGCATCCCGAACCCCCATGGCCTCGCCGATCAAGAAAGAGAGCCCCCTGAGAGGCTTCAACAGCATAGGCAGACTCGGTACTTCGGGCCGGAACTTCCGCTGCTCGCAGGCACGACGCCGGTCGTCGTACGCGGCGGCAACAGTTGGCGGCCAGCGGTCAGCGGCCTGCGCTCAGCGGCCAGCGCTCAGCGCTCAGCAAGGGCACCCCGGCGGGCCGGCCGGACCGTGGACGTCGCAGCCGGCCCGGCGCATCCGGCCGTCAATCCATGTCCACGCCGGCCAGGGCGTTGCCGATCAGGCGGGTGGCGAACTCGGGATCTTCGGTGAGCTGGTTGATGTGCTCCGCGAGGAGGAAGGCGGTGGCTTCCAGCGGGGTCATCTCGCTCTCGGTCCAGTAGCCGTACTGCTTGCGCCACAGGCCGGGGCCCAGGCCGGTGGCCGCGGCGATCACCAGGCCGGCCATGGTGGGAATGGTCTCCGGGCGGACGCTATTGGGCATCTTGCGCATCGTGCCCACGAGGTCGGGCACCACGTGTTCGATGGCGTCCTTGCCGTGGTCGTCGTAGGCCGCCTGCAGCCACCGCATGAACATGTAGACGAGCGTGCAGGCACCGTCCAGCACGGCATCGGCTTCCTTGGGGCTCATCGACGCGGTGAACTGGTCGATCAGGAGCTGCTGTTCAGGATCGACCCCGGTCCTGTTGGCGTGGACGGCCTTGAGCCGGGAGTCGATCATCATGAGGGCCGTACCCACGTCGCCCACCGGGGCGAACTCGGGGCTGCAAGGCGATGACACCAGTTTTCTCCTCAACTCATGCGGAACAGGGGAGTGTTCCCGACGGCAGCTCCCTCGCAAGCCGGCCGGCGGGCGGTTACGGGAAAACCGTAGGTCGACAACTCCCCCCTGAACGGCCCAGATCCGTTGCCGCGTCATACAGGCAGATACGGGGACGCCCGGTGCGAGGACCGAACAAAGCGCTCATTCCACGGGCCCGGCCTTTTCCCAGCCCGATCGGCCCCACCCTCGGCCCCGACAGCCGCCCGACCGGTCACGCCGCCCCTACCGCCCGGCCCGGGCCGGACACCCGCCGGCACCGCAGGCACCACCGCACCGCCGTCCCCAACCGAAACAGGCAGCGGGCAGCAGGTGGCGGGCGGCGGGCGGCCCATGCCGCGCCCACTCGGTCTCGGTCTCGGTCTCGACGGTCCGCATACGATCCCCACGCGGTCGACTCGTCCGGCGAAGCGGCCCGCGGCCCGAGGCCGCCTCGTCACCGCCGGCCATCGGCACCCCTCGCGGCGGCGGCCCGTCGCCGGGAAAGCCGCGAAAGGGACAAATATGGAGCCCCCTGTCGGGTTCGAACCGACGACCTACGCTTTACAAGTACGCGAGCGGTCATGCGGACGGGTGTGCTGTGGTGCGGCGCGATCTCATTTTGCCTGGTCAGACCGCCTATGCCATTTCCGCTTCTGTCGCCCCGTGCCGACCCGTCCAAGGGCGTCCGCGCTCCCCTTGCGCTCCCCCCGCCGGGCTGCGCGGCAGCTTCCCCGACACGTTCAGAGGCCTACCTGTCGCGTCGTGATCCCTTCCGACTGGGAGGCTAGTGTTCTGAGTCGGGAATTCGCTTCAGATATCCGGCGAGGCGTTCGAGGATGTCCTCTGCGGTCTTGGTCCAGATGTAGGGCTTGGGATC
>NZ_JBFBIV010000043.1:0-72240 GCF_040702025.1 Streptomyces sp. NPDC088194
AAGCCGGCGCCGCGGCCGGCCGGCCCGATGCCTCGAAAGCCAGGACTGAGGCACGGCCATCATTCAGGCGAGGGGTCCAGCGATGGTGCTGAACAAGCCGGCCGGCGAGCCGGGCAGCGGACCCGGGGCGTGCCGCGCCGACGACGTGCCCGTGGTGGGCGCCGGCCCTGTCGGGCTGGTCGCCGCCGTCGAGCCGGCACGCCGGGAGGTGCGCGTCCGTATCGTGGACGCCGCCGCGGGGCCTGCTTCCGGCTCCCCGAACGGCTCCGGCCGGCGGACCCGGGCCCTCGTCCAGGCGGGCGAGCGCGCCCCCGACGCGCTGCTCCAGGCACCGGACCGTACCGCCGTCCGGATTTTCGACCTGTTCCGGGGCACCCATGTGAGCCTGGTGGCTCTCGGGAACCGCAGCGCCGAGGTCGTCGACGCGGTGGCCCGACGCGGGCCCCATGGTCTGCGGCCCTTCACCGTTCTGGCGCCCGGGACCGACCACGGCGTCGACGAGGACGACACCCTGTTCGTCGTCCGGCCTGACGGGTACGTGGGGCTGCGTGCTGTCGACCCGGAAGGGACGGAGATCCTCCGGTACCTCGAACGGCTGCTTCCCACGGTCCAGGGTCGGTCGGTCGGATCTCCACGGCCACGCAGATCCGAACGACCGACCCTGGTTCCCGCGATGCGCCCGGCCGATCGCGTCCAGCGCGCTCACCGAGGTGTTCCCGGCGTTCCCGGGGTTCTCGCGTTGTCGGCAACGCGGTGTGAGGGGCCCGCGGCGGTCAGGAGAGGCCGGCGGTGGTGACGTCCACCTGCGTGATGGCCGCGTCGGGGTGCCGCGCCCCCGTCAGGACCTGGTCCTGACGGGTGTCGCCGAGGAGGTAGCGGTCGAAGAAGGCGCCGAGGTACGTGACGGCGACGCGGCGCTGCTGCGCCTCGGTCAGCTCCCTGGCCGGCGCGGCATCCTCACGGTCGGTGCACTGCCCGGGGTGCCCCTCCACCGGCGTCGCGTCGTCGGAGGCGGCCACCTGACCGCTCCGCGGCGACCACTGCGTGTTGAAGTAGTTGTGGTTCGCCCCGTGGATCGCGAATCGGTAGAAGCCGCCCCGGTCTTCCTTGGCCGCGTCGGCCGCGAACGCGAACGCCTCGCCGCCGACCTGTCCGTCGCAGGTCCCCCGGAGGACGGCGAAGGGGGTCTTGGTGATCGTGTAGGCGGACATGTCCTCCGTCATCACGTTGTAGGCGGGCGCCACCGCCGCCACCGCCCTGACGTCGACGCCCTTGGGCCACTGCCCCCGGTGGCTGTCGGCCGCCAGCCAGGTGACCCCCGCCCCGGCCCGGGAATGCCCCATGATCCCCACGTCGCCCATGTCCACGTGGTGGGCGAAGCCGACGTCCCGCCGCGCTCCGGTGGCCGGGTCGACGAACGCGCCCGCGAGCGCACCCCCGCCCTTGGAGCTGAGCTCCTGCCACAGGCGCAGGTGCTGGTTGACGAGATCCGAACGCGCGGCGGCATTGTCATCGCCCCACACGGAGGAGGCGTTGACGCCGTTGGCGCCGATCGACACCACGACGAACCCCTGGGCGGCCAGGCTGCGGCCCAGGTAGTCGTATCCGGCATCGCTGGGCAGGGCGGGTGTGCCCGCCGCACACGGCCAGGCGAACAGCTTGGCGCTGGCGGCCTCGTACGCGGCGTCGTCCCCACTGCTCTCGGCGGCGGTGCGCGCGGCGTCCGCCGCCCGGTCGGCGCAGGTCTCGTGCCAGCCGTGCAGCATCACGATCAGCGGGTGCTGCCCCCTGCCCAGATCGGCGGGGTAGTGCACCACCCCGGCCAGCTCGACCGGTTCACCGGTCTGTGGCAGGTGCCAGGCCTCGTTGCCCAGGTCGTAGCGGACCGTCCTGACGGCGCCGGAGACATGCGCCGCGCTCAGCCCCGTCGCGTCGTGCGGTGCCGCGGCGCCGGCCGCGGGCGCGTACGTGAAGGCTGCCGCCGCGGCGGACAGCACCGCCGCCGACAGGCCCAGCGCGCGAGCCGAAGTCCGCCTGCGTTGGTGTCGTTTCATCGTTTCTCCCTCAGGTCCGCAGCGGGGTGGAACCTCCCGCTACTCCCTGACAGACGTGCGGGCCCGGCCGAGGTTGCGGGTCACGACGATCGAAGTCCCGCAGGCGGGAGACGGGCGGGGTGCGCCGCGGCGTCACGCACGCACGCGTGCACGGACGCGCGTAAGGATCGCGCGCGGGACTGCAACCTGCCGGTGCCCCAGACGTCCTTCCCAGTGGAGGGCACTCCCTGGAAGCCCTGAACCGCCCGATACGCTACGGATTGACGCACATGACAGAAATGACCCGCGGGGAAACCGTCCACGCCAGTACTCCGACGTCCCCATGGCGCCGCCGACCGGACGGCAGCCGGCCCTCACGGCGCCAGGACGTCGCCATCCCGCCCGCGGGAACAGGGTGTTGATGGCTGCCGTCCCCGCCTGGGAAGGTGCTTTCCGCCGTACCCCGTGGCGATGGCTGCTGGCCCGGCTCTCCCAGGACCGCGACAGGTCGGACCTCAGGAGCCGGCCGTCCGGCACGGCGGCGGAGGAGATCGACGCGCTGTACCGTCACCGCAGGCTCGAACTCGTGCGCCTGGCCGTCCTCCTGGTCGACGACATCCCCACGGCCGAGGACGTCGTCCAGGAAGCCTTCGCGGCCGTGTACCGACGTCACGGCGACACGCTCGACGACCTCGCCGACCCCGAGGCCTACATACGGCGCAGCGTGGTCAACACCTCCCGGGACGTGCTGCGCAGGAGGCGCACGGTGCGCGCCTACATCCCCCCGCGCGTCATGCCCGCACCGCCGCCGGAGGAGGAGGTGCTCCTCAGGGAGGAGCACCAAGAGGTGCTGCGGGCGCTGAGGTTGCTCACCGTGCGCCAGCGGGAGGTCCTCGTCCTCAGGTACTGGTCGAACCTGTCCGAAGCGGACATCGCGGCGACCCTGGGCCTGTCCCAGGGCGCGGTGAAGTCCACGGCGAGCCGAGCGCTCACGGCTCTGGCCGGAAGACTCAAGGAGATGTCGTGACCGCCGTCGAGGACCGTCTTCGCGCCGCACTGCACGCCCGGGCCGACCAGGTCACCGCGCTCCGCCCGACCTTCCGGCCGTCGACCCGCACACGGAGGGTCGCCCATCCCGGGCTGCGCAGGGCCGCGGTGGTCCTCCTGGCCGCGGCGGTGACGGCCGTCCTCCTCGTGCTGCCACGGCTCCTCCCGCACGGCGCCCCGTCGGCTCCCGCCGACACCTCCCCACCGGCCGGCCCGAGCAGCAGCGCGCCGTCTTCACCCGCGTGGCCCCCGCCGGACGAGGCGCCCCGACCTGTCGCACCGTAGAGCAGCCCAAGTCGCAGCCGGGCCCGAGGGTCGCGGGCCCCGGTCGGGCGCCCCGGCCTCGGGCCGGTACGGGGCGGGGACCGGCCGGGCCCGGCTGCCGCGGACGGTGTCCGCTCCGGCTCGCTCCCGCCGCGCGCGACTCACCGTCAACTGACTGATGTGGATGGCCACGCCAGAGGCGACAGTGATGAACCGTCGGCCTCGCGGCGCGGCGGTCGGAGCACACGGCCGGGCGGAGGCGGACGCTTTGCACAAGGTCGCCTGCTGCGCGGGCCGGCCACCGATACACACGGGACACAGAGGGTTTTCACATGATCGACAGGCGTACCTTCGGCAAGGCCTTCGGCGTGGGCACCGGCGCGGCGGCCATGGCCATGACCGGTCTGGGCACCGCGAATGCCGCCGGCAGCAGTGCGGCCGCCCAGCGCGGCAGCAGCACGAAGGGCACGGGCATCCCCGCCTCCACCGTGCCCCCGGTCGTCCCCGACACCCACACCGCCTTCCCCGCCGTCAAGCAGGTCAAGGCGGGCCTGCTGGACGTCGGCTACGCGGAACTCGGCCCGTCGCACGGCCCGGTGGTCCTGCTGCTGCACGGCTGGCCCTACGACATCCACAGCTTCGTCGACGTCGCCCCGGCGCTGTCCCGGCTCGGCTACCGGGTGCTCGTCCCCTACCTGCGTGGCCACGGCAGCACCACGTTCCTGTCCCCCCGGACGCCGCGCACCGCGGAGCAGTCCGCGGTGGCGCTGGACATCATCGCGTTCATGGACGCCCTGCGCATCGACCGGGCCGTACTCGCCGGCTTCGACTGGGGTTCGCGCACCGCCGACATCATCTCCGCCCTGTGGCCGGAGCGGGTCAAGGCGCTGGTGTCCACCAGCGGCTACGTCATCACCGACGTCGAGGCGCAGAAGACCCCGGCCGCGGCGGCCGTCGAGCACAACTGGTGGTACCAGTGGTACTTCTCGACTGACCGCGGCAAGCAGGCCATGGAGAACGCCGACGAGTGCAAGGCCCTGTGCCGCCTGGTGTGGCAGATCGTCTCCCCCAACTGGAACTTCGACGACGCCACCTTCGAGCGCACCGCGCAGGCGTTCACCAACCCCGACTACGCCGCCACCGTGCTGTTCAACTACCGCTGGCGTATCGGGCTGGTGGAGACCGACCCGCGCTACGTCCGCTACGAGAAGCTGCTGGCCGCCGCTCCCAAGATCGGCGTCCCCACCATCACCCTCGACCCGGCGCTCGATCCCTTCACCCCGGCCGGCGACGGCGCGAACTACCGGACGTACTTCACCGGCGCGTACGACCACCGCACGATCCAGAACATCGGCCACAACCTCCCGCAGGAGGCGCCGACCGTGTTCGCCCAGGCCGTCGTCGACGCCGACCACCTCTGACTCCCACCCGCGACGGCCGTCCCCGCGCGCAGCCGCCGGCCGACGTCATCGTGCCGGACCCGTGGGCAGCGCTGCCGGACCGCTGAGGCGGAGCCGGTACGACGGCCCCCACCACCGCCCCGACGGGCGACGCCGCCCCTCCCGGGGTCGTCGCCCGTCGGGGCGGTCCGTGGCGTCACGGCAGCTCGAAACCCAGCGCCCGGGCGGCCGCCTCGGGGGTGGGCTGCGACCAGTGCTCGGCCACGGCCTCGTTGGTGGACAGCGACCGCGACAAGGCCGAGTCGAGGTAGAGGACGCCGCCGAGGTGGTCGGTCTCGTGCTGCACGATACGTGCCGGCCAGCCGCTGAACACCTCGTCAACGGACCGGCCGTGCTCGTCCTGTGCCCGCAACCGCACGCGCCGGTGCCGGGCCACCACCGCCTGCCACCCGGGCACGCTCAGACAGCCCTCGAAGAACGCGGCTCGGGCGTCGCCCTCGGGTTCGTAGGCGGGATTGACCAGCACCCGGAAGGGCAGCGGGGTGCGTTCGCGCGCCTCCAGCGCCTCCGGCGAGCCCGGCGCCGGATCTTCCACCACCGCGATGCTCAACGGGATGCCGACCTGCGTCGCGGCCAGTCCGACGCCCGGGGCGGCGTGCATCGTCTCGCGCAGCGCGGCCACGAACCGGTCGAGCTGCGCGTCGTCGAGCTGGCCGTCGTACGGCTCGGCGACGCCGCGCAGGACGGCCTCGCCCGCGGCGACGATGGGCAACGGTCCGCCGGCTGCCAGGAGTTCCTCCACCCGGTCGGGCAGGGACATGTGTGTCGCGGAAGCAGTCATGCGGGTCAGCATGCCAGCCGGGCGGGCCCGGGTGTGCCGGGGGCGCGCGACGGGGCACGGTCCGCGCGCGGGCAGACCGTACGAGCGCGTCGCGTGCACAACTGCCCGCGAGCGCGGGCCCGTGCGCAACGGTGCCCGCCTGGCCGGCCGCACACCCCCGGACCTCAGTCATCTGACGTACGAAGTTCCCAGCACCCCTCCTCGACCTGCTCCGCCCCCGGTCGGCGGCGTGTGCGGAGGCCGCCCGGTCCCGCTGCCTTCCGACGCGAACCTTCAGTCATTCGACTCTGGCCGCCGTCGTGCTGCCTGAACGATGCTGAAGCGGTCGCCCCTGTACCGGTGCCGGGTGATCGGCATGCTCGGAGGAACCCAACCGTGGACCGCACTCCCGTCGTCTTCATCCACGGCGCGTGGCTGCACACGCTCGCCTGGGAGTCGTGGGTGGAGCGCTTCACCAGCCGGGGGTTCCTCGCCTTCGCCCCCGGCTGGCCGGGGGAGCAACCGGAACTCCGGGACGTGCGCCGGGACAGCGAAGAGTTCGGCGACTTCGGTCTGGACGCGCTGACGGACCACTACGCCCGGTTCATGCGGTCGTTGGACGTCCCGCCGGTCATCATCGGCCACTCGGTCGGCGGGCTCGTCGCCCAGCACCTCCTCGGTGCCGGCCTGGGCCGAGCCGCGGTGGCGATCGCCCCCGCCCCGGTCGACGACGTCCCGCTGCCCGCCACCCCGGACCGGTGGTGGACCCCTGACGGCGCGGACGGCGACCACCGGCTGGTGTCACTGTCCGCGCGAGGGTTCCATCAGGTCTTCGCCAACACCGCGGGGGCGCGGGAGTCCGACGCACTCTTCGATCGGTACGTGGTGCCGGCCCCGAGGCGGCTTCTCGCCGACCTCGGGTGCGCGGGCACGGCGCGCAGCTCCCGTGCGGTGGTGGACGTCGCCAACGCGCGGCGCGGGCCGCTGCTGCTGGTCTCCGGGCAGGAGGACCTGCTGGTGCCCGACGTCGTGACCCGCGCGGCCTACCTGCGGTACGGCGACTCCACCGCGCTGACCGACCTGAAGCAGTTCGCGGACCGCGCCCACTCGCTGACCATCGACAGCGGATGGCGCTTCGTCGCCGACTACGTGCTCGGCTGGCTCCACGAACGCGGCATCCGGCCCCGTCCCGCGCAGGGCTGAGCGCACCGTGACCGACGTGGTGGTGGCTGCGGAGCCGGCGCAGGGCACCTGTTCGCGGAAGGACGCTCGCCCTGCCTCGGGTCACACGTTCTGGTCGCTGGGGAACCTGCCCAGCGCGTCGCGCAGGGCGGCACGCGAGGTGATGCCGAGTTTGGGGAACACCCGGTACAGATGGGAGCTGACCGTGCGCGGCGACAGGTGCATGCGCTCGCCGATCTCCTTGTTGGTCAGGCCCCTTGCGGCCAGGTCGGCGATCCGCTGCTCCTGCCATGTCAGTGCCGCCACGGGCGCCGAGGAGGAGGGCCCGGCCGTACCGGTGGCCCGGAGTTCCGCCCGGGCCCGCTCCGCCCAGGGGGGTGCGCCGAGCCGTTCGAAGGTCTCCGCGGCCAGGGTCAGGGCGGGCCGTGCGGCCTTGCGGCCCTGGGTGTGGCGCAGGCGGATGCCGTGGGCGAGGCGGATGCGCGCGTGCTCGAAGGGGAACATCGCGGCGGCCGGATGGGTTTCGGCGCGGTCGTACATGGCGTCGGCCTCGGCGGGGTCCTCGGCGGTCATGGCGAGGGCGCCGTACGTGATCAGGGCGAGGCGGGGGGAGATGTCGGGCAGGTTGGCGTCGCGTGCCGCGAGCGCGTGGGCGCGGGCCCGTTCGGAGCGACCGGTGTGCAGGGCCGCTTCCACGAGGTCGAGGAGGCCACGGGATGCCTGGTGGGCGTACGGGGTGAAGGTGCCGGGGGGTGTGAGGCCGATGGCGTGGAGGTAGGCGGACTCGTAGTCGCCTTCGCTGAGGGCGGCGGCGGTGCCGGTGGCGTCGGCGATCTGGGCGAGGAAGCCGACGCCGCGGGGGCGTGCCCAGGCATCGACCAGGGCCTGCAGTTCCCGGGCGCGTTCGACATCTCCGCGCAGAGCGGCGAGCAGGCCCAGGTACGCCTGGGTGTGGTGGACGAACAGGGAGTGCTGGTGGGTCGTGGTCAGCTCCAGGCAGCGCTGCCCGGTGCGCTCGGCCTCGGCCCACTCACCGACCGCGATCTGGTCGAGCATGATCAGGTTCAGCATGGTCATGGCGTCGGCCACGGCCCCCGTCTCGACCTCGCGGTCCACGGTGCGCTGCAGGTGCGGCCGGTACCGGCTGAGGGTGTCCACGTGGTACGCGGCGACACACAGACGGGTGACGTCCCACGGCTCCAGGCCTTGGGGGTCGGCGAAGGCGCGTTCCACCCGCTCGTGCAGGCCGGCGCCGCGCCGCACCACATCGCCCCAGGCGTCCTCGTAGATGCGGGTGAGCGGGGGCACCAGGTGGCCCACGTCGCCCAGTATCCGGTGGGTCCGCTCCCAGGCGGCTTCGTCGCCGGCGTACTGGTTGACGACCAGCAGCAGGTCGACCAGGCGTGTGAACACCTCGTCCGGCGCCCGCAGCCCGGCGTCGTGCATGCTCTCGACCGCCGCGCAGACCTGGCGCTGCGTGGACCGTACGTCCCCGTCCCCGAAGAGTGCCGCATAGCCGGCCGCGAGTGCCGAGGCCGGGGAATCGTTCGCGCCAGTGCGGCCACCGGTGCCGGCCAGTTGCTGCGCGTGCTCCAACTGGCCGGAGTGGCCGGCGATGTAGGCCGCGTTTCCCAGCCTCCTGTGCCGTTCCTCGGAGCTCTCGCTGAGTTCCGCGGCCCGGGTCAGCCAGCCCACGGCGGCCAGCGCGCCGCCGCGCAGGGTGGCGGAGTCCGCGGCCGCCTCCAGGGTGGCCGCGACCTGTTCGTCCGGGTCGATCGTCGAGGCCGCCAGGTGGGTGGCCCGGCGTTCCAGGTCCTCGCGGTGCAGGTCCGCGAGCAGGGCGTGGGCCGCGCGCCGCTGGTTGGGGGTGGCCATCTGCACGACCGTCGAGCGCACCAGGGGGTGGCGGAAGACGAAGTCCCCGCTGAGCGGGTCGACGTTCAGCAGGCCGCGGGCCGCGGCCTCGTCGGCGTCCCTCATCCGGTAGCGCGTACCGCGGGTGCGGTCGGCGGCCGTGCCCGCGCCGACGCCGTCCAGCGCGCCGCACAGCAACTCCGCGCGCACGGGCGCGTCGAGGGACTCGATGCGCGCCCCGTACACCTGGTGCAGGCGCTGGGGCAGAGGTATGCCGGTGTAGCCGGATATGTTTCCGCCGGCTCGCTCGGCCCGGGCAGCGGAGACATGCGGCGGCAGTTCCAGCAGCGCCAGCGGGTTCCCTCTGGCCTCGTCCAGGACCAGCCGGCGGACCCGGGGCTCCAGCCCGACGTGGCGGGTGTCCAGGAGTTCCTCGGCGGCCGCCTCCGGCAGCGCCGCCACCGGCAGTTCGGGCAGTGCGGCCGTGTCGAAGCCCGAGGGCACGCCGGCGCGCAGGCCGACGAGGAACTTCACCGCACTGCCGGTCAGCCGGCGTCCCACGAAACCGCACACCTCGGTGCTGGAGGCATCGAGCCACTGGCCGTCGTCGAGCACCAGCAGGAGGGGCTCGTGCGACGCGGCGAGGGACAGGAGGTCCAGGACGGCAATGCCGAGCGTCATGACGGACGGCGGCGTGCTCCCGCCCCTGCCGAAGACGACGTCGAAGACCCTCTGCTGGGCCTGGTCCAGCTGGTCGATGGAGGGCAGCAGCGGATACAGGAACTGGTGCAGGCCGGCGAACGGCAGCTCCGACTCGGCCTCGACGCCGGCCGCCCGGATCACGCGGTGGCCCTGCTCCGCCGCGAGTTCGGCCGCGTGGTCCAGCAGAGCGCTCTTGCCCACGCCCGCGTCGCCCCGCAGCACGAGCACGCGCCCGCTGGAGGCCGCCGTGAACTCCGACAGCACCTCCCGTTCGGCCGCTCGGCCGAGCATCGCCCCGATCGATCCCACCGCCCCCACTCCCTTCACCCCTGGACACGCCAGACCGGAACGCTGCCGCGCTGGTACGCAACGGAACGCGCAAGGTCCAGGGGTACGTTGCCGTACCTCTTCGCCGCGGCGGTGTCGTCCATTTCCGTCGAGCGCCTCTACGGGCTGGTCGGGGGCGTGTTCTGGAAGCCGCGCCCGCCATGGGCCCTCCTACGTGTTTCCCGGCCCGGGGAGGAGCGGCTGTGCTCGCAACGCGGCGCTGTGCCTTCCACTCCCCCGCGGAGGGCAGACTGGAGGGCGGCGGCATCCGCGCCACCAGTATGACCGACAAGTGACGCCGGTCTCGTGCCCATGTGTCTTCTGCTCCGAGACACGTGTCACACTGGGCGCGGGACGGTGCGGGGCGGCGCCCAGGACGGTGCGGGACGGTGCGGGCAGCAGGGGTCACCGGGCGCCGCCTTCCGCCCGGACCGGGCGGGTGAGGGTTCAGCAAAGATGTCGCGGTCAGGGACGGGGTATGAACGGAACGCCGCAGGACACCGGGCCGGCGCTGGACGCGGCCTTGACCCGCGCCGCGCAGGCGGGCGACGTGTCGGCCCTGGCCCTCCTGCTGGAACGGCACCGGCCCGGGATGCGGGCCGTGGCGGTCAGCCTGCTGGGGCCGGGCCCGGACGTGGAGGACGTCATGCAGGACGCGGCACTCGCGGCGCTGCGGCGCATCGTGGACGTCCGCGATCCGGATGCCGTGGGACCGTGGTTGCGGATGGTCGTGCGCAATGGCTGCCGGACCCTGCTGCGGACAGCCCGAAGGGTCGAGCCGGTCGCGCAGGTGCCGCTGCCTCCGGACCTCGGCACACCCGAACAGGTCCTGCACGACCACGCGTTGCGGGACTGGGTGTGGGAAGCCGTCGAGACGCTGACGCCGACCCTGCGCCTTCCGGTGGTCCTGCGCTACTTCTCCACCGGGATCACCTCCTACCAGCAGATAGCCGGGGCCTGCGCGATTCCGGTCGGCACCGTGCGCAGCCGGCTGAACCAGGCGCGCAGCGCCCTGGCGCGTGCCCTGACCGCCACCGCGGCCGGGGCGCACAGCGACACGCTGCGCCGTACGCAGGCGAGTTGGCAGGAAGCCCGGGACACGCTCGCCGCCGCCGAACGCGGCGAGTTCGGCCGGGTGGTCAAGGACCGCTACTCCCGTGATGTCTCCCTGCTGGCCGGGGGGAGGCGGCTGGGCGGCGCCGAGCTGCTGCTGGCGGGCATGGACCTCGACCTCTCGGCGGGCGTGCACCAGCGCCCCCTGCATGTGGCGGCCGGCCGCTCCCTGGTGGTGTGGGAGATGGAACTCCTCAGCCCGCCGGACGACCCGGACCACTGCCCGCCCGGGGTCGCCTGGATCATGACGGTGGCGGCGGGCCGCTTCGAGCGGGTCTCCCTCCACCACGCGACGCGCCCGCGGACCGGGCCACTGCCCGGCGCGGCCTGAGGCCCGCCCCGCGGGCCCGGCCCCTGGCGACGTGACCCAGATCACACCCCGGCGGTCGAACTCCGCGGTCCCCACTCCGTCATGTCGGTGTCAGTGGCACCTTTCACCGTACGGAGACCGCGATGAGCGACCGTTTTCCCTCCCACCCCGACGACACCCCGGCGTCCGGCACCGGCCCCCTCTCCCCCGGTACCCACGCCTACACGCTGGGCGGGGTGGTCCAGCGCTACCACGTCCACGGCAACGGCCCGGTGTGCGTGGTCCACTCCGGCGGCCCGGGCATCGACTGGGAGTACCTGCGCATGCCCGCCCTTGAGGAGCACCTGACCATGGTGTACGTCGAGCCCGTCGGCACCGCCCGGGACAGCCGGCTGCCCACGCACCCGCACGGGTACACCCGGGAGCGGTACAGCAGCTTCCTTGAGGTGCTGGTCAACCGGCTCGGCGTGCCCGAGGTGCACCTGCTGGGACATTCGCACGGCGCTTTCGTGGCCGCCTACCACGCCATGCACCGCCCCGAACGCGTCGCGGGCGTGGTGCTGTACGAGGGTGCGCCGGTCACGGGTCCGGAGCACGGCGCGGAGGCGGCCCGCATGGTCGAGGCGTTCGCCGCGCGGCACGCCGACCATCCGGGGCTGCCGGGGGTGCTGGCCGCGTTCGCCGCCATGCCCGCCATGTCCACCGACGAGCAGACCACGGCGGTGGCCCGGGGCGTACTGCCCTCCTACTTCGCCGACTACTGGGGCGAGGAGGAACGGCTGGCCCCGTTCCGGAACGCCGTGCGGGCCACGTACATCTCCGGGCTGGACGAGGACCTCGCACCCGATGTGGTCGACGACCGGGTCGCGCTGAAGGGACTGACCGTCCCCGCGCTGGTGGTCGTCGGCCGGCATGACGTGATCTGCGGAGTCCGCTGGGCGCGGGAACTCGATGAACTGATCCCCGACTCGCGCCTGCTGGTGCTGGAGAACAGCGGTCATATGGGGCACCTGGAGGAGCCCGGACGCTTCGCGGAGGGGGTGCGCCGCTTCGTGCTGCGGACCGGTGCGGAGCCGGCGGCACGCTGACTCGGGTCACACGGGCCGCCCCCTTCGACGCGCTCGTATCAGGCGGGTCCGCGGGGGCTTTCCGTCGCGGCAGTCAGGCGGGCAGGCGGGCCTGCCTGCCCGCCCGCGAATTCCGTCACGGGCCGTGCCGGGCCGGTGCGTTGGTCGTCAACTGACCGATGTGCCGGGGGCGCCGTGGGGCGGCGGCCCCGGGCGGCCTTCGGGATCGTCGGCGTCGTGCCCGGCGCGGTGGAGGGGGTTCCTGCCTCCACGCCGGCTCCGCGCGGAGGCAGAGGCGGAACGGGCCCCCGGCTTCGCGTGGAGGCAGGGGCGGAACGGGCCGGCGTCGTGGGATTTCGGTTCCGCGGGTCGCCCGAACTTCGTCGCGCTCGGTCCGGCCGGCGCGGCGCCCGCGGGTCCTGCTCCCCACGCCGGCTCAGGCAGCACTCCCCACCGCCGCGCCGGCTTGTCCCCGCGCACTCGCCGGTGCCGGGCGGGCAGCCGGACCGGCGGGGCGCGAAGAAGTCCCGGCCCGCGCGGTCGGGCACGGGCCGGGACGTTTCCGGGGGCAGGCGGTCAGGCGGTCTTGACGCGCAACTGGCGGGTCTTCCAGCCGAGCAGGACGGCCTGGGCGACGAAGAACACGCCGCCGCCCGTGGCGTAGACGGACAGCACGCTCAGCGACGGGTTGTCGCCCGCGGCCTGGACGTTGTAGAAGACGCCGACGACGAAGGACAGGCCGCCGGCGATCAACATCGGCCACTGCTTGCCCAGTTCGGGACTGCGACGCCGCAGCGCGACGGCCACCTGGGCCGCGCCGGAGACGACCGCCCAGGCACCGAACACGTGGAGCACCGGTGCGACGCCGCCGGCCCCGGCGATGCCGATCCCGATGGCGGCTAGTGTGCTCAGCGCCCCGTTGAACGCCGTCACCCGGCGCTCGGACCCGTCGGGCAGGGCACGGTGGTCGACCAGCGAGGACACCGCGTCGATCAACGGGTAGACGACCAGCAGCGTGACCGCCAGGGCGTCGATGTGCTCATGGGCTCCGGCGAACGCCAGGGCCCACACCAGGGCCAGGACGCCGCGGCCGAGGTACAGCCTCAGCAGGGAGGAACGCCCGTCCTCCGCCGCCGGGTCCGGCCGCGTCGATGGCTGAGTGCTCATGATGGTTCGGCCTTTCTCAGGTTTCGGGGCCGTCTTCGGCCGGGTCAGTGCCGGGACGGGGAGACGCAGCGGAAGCTGGAGGCGACGGCCGGGTCCCCGTGGCCGTTGTAGTGGGAGATCCGCGGGTAGCTGCACAGGTCGCGGGTGACGCTCTGACCGGAGGCATCGGTCAAGGTGGCGGGCAGGGTCTGCGGTGCCTTGCCGTGCTCGACCCAGGAGGTCAGCGCGGCGAGGCCGTCGGTCGAGCCGTCGATGCCGTCGAGACCGCAGTGGCTGGTGCCCGGGGCGAGGAAGAGCCGGTAGAAGTCGTCGACCTTCTGGGAGCCACCCACCGCCTGCACCACCTGCCGGCGGTAGTCGACCGTGCCCTGGGTGGGGATGTACTGGTCGGACTCGCCGTGCCAGGTCAGAAGCTTTCCGCCGGCCTTGCGGAACCCCGACAGATCGGGGTCGTCCGTCCCGATGACCTTGTCGTACTCAGCCTCGGACTGCTGGAACAGCTGTGTGAACCGGCTGTAGGTGATCTTCGAGATGTCGAGGGACGGGTCCTTCGCCACCCAGAGCTTGACCCAGTCGGCGGGCACCTGGAAGGGCGATCCGGCGACGTTGCCGTCGGCGTCCGGCGCGGTGGTGCCCGCCAGACCTGACAGGTCGGCACCGACCGGAACGCCGGGCCACAGCTTCTTGCCCGACGGGGTGCGCGGGCCGTCCCAGATCTTGCGGACCACGGTGGCGTCGGCCGCGGTGATGGTCAGCTCCTTGCCGTCGCACTCGACCTTGGCCCCGACCAGTTCGCGGGGATCGAAGTCGCAGCGGTTCGGGTCCTCGATCAGGCCGTCCCTGACCCCGTCGAGCGGATCGCAGGCCTTGACGGCGGCGGAGGTGAAGGCGTCGAACTCGCAGGTGGTCGGGTAGGTCTTCTCGTTGTTCATGACCACCTGCGGCCACAGGGTGGCGACCTCGAACTCGTCCCAGTTCACGGCGGGAGCGTCCGCGAGGATGCCGTTGTAGTCGCCGGGGTGGCTCTGGGCCTCCATGTAGCCCTCGCGCCCGCCGGTGGAGCAGCCGGTGAAGTAGGAGTAGGCCGGGCCCTTGCCGTAGATCCCGGCCACGACCTCCTTGCCGACGACCGCGGCCTCGTGCTGTGAGCGGGAGGCGAAGTTCTTCAGCAGCGCGGTGTTGACCTGGCCGTTGCTGTTCAGGGCCCAACTGGTGTCGAGGGCGTCCCCGACGCCGGCGTCGGTGCTGACGGCCGCATAGCCGCTCTTGACCGCGTTGCCCAGGCCGACCCCGTTGTCGCCGGCCAGGTAGGCGCTGCCGCCCAGGCCCTGGAAGCGGCCGTTCCAGCCGCTGGCAGGCAGCCAGGTCCGCACCTTGGCGTGGTCGCCGTCGCCCGGGTGGGTGAGGGTGACGGTCACGTCGCAGTAGGCGGGGACGCCGGTGACCGATCCACCCAGGACTCCGGTCCCCTGGATGGTGCCGCCCGCCTCGGCGACCGCCGTCACGGACTCCACCTTGGTGCCCGACGGCGCCTTCACGGACGGCGCCGAGCAGGTGAAGGCGGAGGGGGCGAGGGTGGCGGTGGTGTGATGTGGCTCGGCCGCCGCGCTCGGCAGGTACACCACCGCCGCGGCCAGGGGCACGCCGGCCGCGAGGACCGTCAGGAGTCGTTTCATGTGCTTCTCTCCAAGGAATAGGTGTGCACATGGCCGCACGAACACATGTGCACGAGGCAAAGGGAGTGCTGAGTCAACGGGCCACCGCGGACACACTGCACACATGTGCCATGTGACCTGGGCGTGCGCCCCGGGGTGCCTCGGCTCCCCGAAGTCTTCGACCGCACCGTATCACCGGTCAAGCCGGTGATAAAAGAGCGGGCGCGCCTTCGGGTGATCGAAGGGGTAGGGCAGATCCCGGCCCGGCGCCCACTCTGGTCGGCCCCGCCTGCCGCGACAACAGTCAAGTGACTGACGGCACCGAGGGACCAGAACTGCGCTCGGTGAAGGACGTGTTGGGTCATCCGACGGTCCGCCGGGCGGTGGCGGAGGCCCCTGATTCGAGGGGTTGCCACCATGGGACACGACGGGAGACGGGCGCTCCCGTGGTATGTCCCGGCACGTGTGACGTGGCCCGAAGGGACCTCGCCGCACCGGACCGGCTCCCCCTCGAGAAGGCAGTCACGATGCCCATCGCAGGTCGTCGTGGCGGGGAGGTCGCCGTGCGGCAGCAGGGTCGCCGCCACCTTCGGCAAGGTCCGCTTCCACGGAAACACGTGTGTGCCGCTCTTACACGTGCGGGCGCCCCGGCAAGCGGTCCCGCCGCCATCTCCTGCCGATCTGTGCAGGTCAGACTGCCTCTGGTGGCCTCCACGCTGATTTGATACGTTTCTCGACGTCGGCTGTGGGGCCGGGGTGCACGTCGGCCACTTCACCGGCGCCGAAGGCAGGAGAGGGAGAAGACATGACCGACGCCGCCCCGCGGGGCGCCGATGTGAGCGAAGCCGTCGGGCGTACCGCCCTGATGGTCGCGGCCGCGCGGGCCATCGAGGCCGGCCGTCCCGACGCGCTGGCCCGGGACGGGTTCGCGGAGCACTTCGTCCGGGCTGCTCCGGCCGCCGCCGGCTGGCCCGTACATCCTGACCAGGTGCCCGGGGGGGACGCCGATCCGCTGTGGGGCCGGCTGGCCCGCTTCTTCGGACTGCGTACCCGGGTGTTCGACGACTTCCTGCTGGCCCAGGCGACGGCCGGTGCCCGTCAGATCGTCATCCTGGGTGCCGGACTCGACTCCCGCGCCTACCGGTTGCCCTGGCCGGCCGGCTGCACGGTCTTCGAGGTCGACCAGGAGGGAGTCATGGCCTTCAAGCAGAGGGTCCTCGACCGGCTGGACGCCACATCAGCGGCCGAACGTGTCCCCCTGGCCGTGGACTTGCGCGGGGACTGGATCGCGGCGCTGTGCGCGGCGGGTTTCGATCCCGCGCGGCCGACCGGCTGGGCGGCCGAGGGGCTGCTGCCGTATCTGCCGCCGGTCGCGGAGCAGAAGCTGATCGGCACCATCGCCGCGCACAGCGCCGCGGGGAGCGCCCTCGGCTACGAGGTGAAGCAGGGCCTGCTGCCGGCCGCGGCCCATGAGTACCCCCTCCACACCGCGGCACGCGAGCGGATCGGTGTCGACCTGTCCGCGCTGTTCAACGCCGAGCCACGACCGGACTCCGCCGCAGAACTTGCGGCCCGCGGATGGTCGACGACCGCGCACACCCCTTTCGAGTTCAGCCGGCGCCACGGCCGCGGCCCCGTACCGGAAGCGGACGACACCCTCGCCGCGAACCGCTGGGTCTTCGCCACCGCACCACCGAGTCCGCGCGGCAACGCGGGACGGCGGTGAACGCACCCCACCTCGTCGCCCTGGTCTTCCGCCCCTGACGTCAAGCATCGGGTCCGCGCTGATCCTCCCGCGCTCGGGTGTCGGCCCCGCGAACGACCTGCGTCGAGCCCAGACGGGCCGGACGTGCAGATCATCTTCATCGGCATCCCTCTCCCCGACCCGGTCGCCCAGGGACGGATCGGCTTCACCATCGAGGTCTCCCTGATGCGGCCAGCCAGCCGCGGCTCCCTCAGGATCAGTTCGGCGGACCCCTACGCGCCGCCGGCGATCGATCCCCGCTGCTTCGCCGAGGAGGACGTCCGGGCGGTGCTGTCCGGGATCACGACGGTCCGCGAGATCGCACGGTCATCGGCGCCGGCCGAGTGGGGGTCGAGGAGGCCGGTCCTGGACCCGCCACCATGGACGAGTCGATCGCCGACCACGCCCGCAGGCACTTCGGCTCGTACTGCCACCCGGTCGGCACCTGCATGACGGGATACAACGAGGTCTCGGTCATCGACTCCGCACTGCGGGTGCACGGCGTCGACGGACTGCGCGTCGCCGACGCCTCCGTCATCCCCGTCATCCCCTCCAACAGCACCGACGCCACCGTCTACGCGATCGCCGAGCGCGCCGCCGACCTGCTTGGCCGACAGACGCGACGTGCCGGCCGGCGCAGAGGTACCGGCCGGCGCAGAGGTGACCGCCGACGCGTCGGGGTCGGCGCGGACACATGTGCGGGCCGGCTCAGGCGATCTCGGCCGTCACGACGCGGCGCGGCTTCCTCAGGGCGTTGTGCCGCCGGGACTTCGCCGTTCCCGTGGGCACGCCGAGGATGCCGGCGGTCGCCTGGATGGTGTGGTCGCAAGGGTAGATGTGGACCAGCACCGCCCGGTGCTCCGGTGACAGTCGCTGGAGCAGGGGCCTGACGATCATGGCGTCCTGCACAGCGGCCGTCTCGTCCCTCCCCCACACCGCGTCGATGTAGATGACGCCCACCACCACCTCCCTGCGAGCGTGCGGCCTGCGCACCCAGCCGCTGACCAGGTGCTGCGTCACGGCTCCCGCACCATGACAGGCCCGAGTGCCGGAAGGATGCTGCTCCTGTGTCACCGCGGCGCGGGCGGTGACACAGGGAGGACACTCGCCGTCGCCACGGCCAGGGACTCGGTCCCCGTCACCGCACCGGGTCTCCGGTCGTGGACACCCTGCTCACCAGGTGTGTCGCCACACCGGTACTGCCGACGGCACCCAGGGAATCGGGGTGTCCGCCGCATCCGTGCTCTGCGCGGCGGAATACACACAATTGCCGCCGTCCCACGTGCGGGGAATGATGGATGTGCGGGACGAAGCACCTACCGGACACGCGCCGTCGCACGCCCGCGGAGTGGGGCCGCGGAGGTGGGTAGCATGCGCAGCATCAATAACCTCAAGGGAGTGAACGGTTGTGACCAGCCAGTCAACCGCCACGCTCCGGTCGCGGTACGTCGAGCAGGCCGCGTCGGATCTGGAAGAAATCCGTCGACAGCAGCAGGAACTGACCGAGAAGTTCAGGGTGCTTCAGCAGGAGGAGGCCCTGCTCGTCGACATTCTGAGCCTTGCCGAGCGCGCCCCCTCCGAGGAGCCGTCTCCGCTGCCCGAGCAGGCACAGGACGAGCGGACGCTCTCCCCTGCCCGGTCGTCCGCGACCCGCACCGCAAACCCGGGAGCAGGCGGGCGGGCCGCCGGTTCCGGTGCCTCGCGCAGCCGCGTCGCCGGGGCTCCAGCCGGCAAGAAGGCGCGACAGCCGCTGCTCGGTGATCTGCTGATGCAGCTGCTCGATTCCCATGACGAGCCGCGCCTGGCGAAAGAGCTGCGGGAAGAGCTGATGGAGAAACATCCGGACCGGGCGCCGACGCCCCAGGTGGTGCGAAACACGCTGGAGTCGCTGGTCGCCAAGGGGCGCATCCGCCGGCACCGGCAGCAACGGTCGGTGAAGTACTCCCTCGTTCCGTCCGCGCGGCCGGCGGCAGCGAAGAGCTGATCAGGCCGGTGCCGGACCCCGGATCGGCTGGCGATCCGTGCGGAGCCGTACCCGCGCCCGGTGCGGGCGTGGTGCCGCGGGTGTGCAGCCTGCGGGGCTCCCCAGGTGCGACCGCGTGAGCGGAGAACACGTGCCGATGCACACACGTGTCACCACAGTCGCCTCGCTCCCTCACGCCTCAGTTCCTGCCCTGGGCCGCCGGCCCCGATGACCCGTCGCACGGTGGTGGCTCACCCATGTGGCGAGTCGCCGCGGTTCCTCCCGGGAGGTGGGTTCTCCCCGCGGTGCCAGCGCGATGACAACGGTGTGGGCCGGCCTCAAGCTGCACGGCCCGTGCCGAGGTAGGGTCCGCAGGCCGACGCCGACGAAGCGGACGAGGACGCGCGGCGTCCTCGTCGGTGCCCCCTCTGCCCCGCCCGCGGCACGCCCGCGGCACGCGACGGGAGGAGGCCCTGCCCCGGACACGAAGGGCAGGGCCGTGTCGGAAAGCTCCAGCCATGGCTCTTCCGACGGTCGGACGGAGAAGGGATGTCCCCGTCCGGTCAGGTCCGGCTCGCCACGCGGGCGGACCGGTCCTGGTGCCGTCCGGCCGGGAGTGGATAACCGGACGGCGCCTTCCCCGCAGCCCGATGCCGGGACCACGGGAGTCTGCGACCTTCACATGTGGGCAGGCGGCCCGGAGTTCACGGCGGGAGCGGTGAGGAAGTCGCTGGGGTGCCACGGGCAGTGCGGCCCGCGAAGGAAGCTGTCCGCGGTCGGACCGTAACCCGACATCATCGCCGTCTCGGCCCAGGACCGGACCAGCTCCGGAGCCGGCCATCCGCCGGAAGCGCGGTCGCCCGGAGTGAGGACCGGATCGAGGCGGCGGGAGGACAGCCGTCTCCACGGCCGGTCACGGGCTCCGGCCCGGAGAGCGTCCCGGCCGGTCCACTCCCCCGGTGCCGTTACCGGTGTCGGTGCCTGGGCGGGCACGGCCTCCCCCGGGACGGGATCACGGCGCGGGGTGGGACGGCGCGCAGGTGACGCGCCGGGTGGCCACGCGGAGCCCTGGGTGGCCATCAGACAGCGAGGGCGTTGATCGTGACGGGGATGTTGTTGCGGGTCGCCTTGGAGTACGGGCAGGTCTGCTCGGCCGCCGCGGCGAGTTCCTCCGCGGTGCTCTGGTCGACGCCGCCGAGGACGGGGGTAAGGACGGCGGAGAGGCTGAACTCGCCGTCGTCACCGTCGGTGAGGGTGACCTCGGCGGTGATGGCGGTGCTGGTCAGCCGGATCTTCCGCTGGGCCGCCACCCGACGCAGCGCACCGAGGAAGCAGGCCCCCCAACCCGCCGCGAACAGCTGCTCGGGATTGGTGGCGCCGCCGGCTCCACCGGGTTCCTTGGGGAAGGCCAGGGTCGTGTCGATCAGCCCGTCGTCGGAGCGAACCGTGCCGCCGTTGCGCCCCTCGCCGGTGACGTTGACGCGCGCGGTGTAGGTGACGGTCATGATCTTTCCCCATCCCGTGATGTGTGTGTGAGTTGTCCGTGCGGGCAGAAACCGACCATCGTGGCCGACCAGCGCTTTTCATCGTCTGCTCAAGCGGTGATCTCACTGTGCCATTCCGATGCGTCACCGGTCAAGCCAGTGACGCATGCCAGGTTCACGAGATCCCTCCAGGCACCCGCGTCGGCGTGCGCCGCCGGCCCGGTCGGGACCCTGCACGTCGCCGGGGAGCCGGGGAGACATCGTCTTCCCGCCTCTCCGGCCGCGCACCGGCGGCATCGGCGTCGGCATCGCAGGTGCGGGGGGACGCGCCGAGGCGTTCTCAGCGTCGGGCGAACATGTGGAGAATGCGCCGGCCGGTGCGGGCGTCACAATGCAACGGCACCGGGAGAAGGGCGAGTTGCCCGGGTCCCGGATGGGCGGCGGAGAAGGGTGTCTCTGTTCGATCGGAGATATGTGCGGGTTGTGAGCCCGGTTCCGGGTAGCGTCTCCCGTGCAGTTCCCGGGTGATTCCACGGTCATCCATCACTCGTCAAGACAGTGACGATGGCTTCACGGCTGCGTCCGTTCACACGTCCGATGGCCGATGCCAGCTCGACACGTGAACCACCCGCACATGTGCCACGGCGTTGTTCAGGTACGGGACGCCGTCCGCGGCAGCTCGATGCCCCGGAGCAGGCCGACCGCCTCCCGCAGGGAGAGGGCGCCCGGGGCCCGCAGCAGCAGGGCGAGCAACGCCGACCGTTTCGGGGGCCCAGTGCGGGTTCGGCGTCCGCCGAGCCCGTACCGTGCCGAGGATCGAGCAGCGCACTATGACCTTCGCCTCGCCGTGGACCTGGGCCGTGTTGTGGACGTAGCGCCGTCCGCCCGAAGGGCGGGGCCCGTGGCGTCTGGCGCTCCCCACAGCCTTCGGCGCGGCAGGGTGCCCCCCGATCGCAAGGCGGAGGGTCGTCCTCGTAGGGAGCCTCCTCGGACCAAGCCCGACAACGAAGCGAGCGTGCCTGCCAGAAGCCACGGGACGGGGGCACCTCCCCCGCCGAAGGCAGGGGGGAGGGACTTCCGCAACACCCGGCGGACGTCTCCCGGCGGGTCGGGGCCGGGTCCGCCGGGGACCGCCGTCACAAGACGGTGGGTTCGCCCTGCCGGGGGCCGCCGGCAGCGCCGTGGTGCGGCCCGGTCCGGACAAGTGCCTCACCCGGCGCCCGTGGATACCGTCTGTGCGGGGCGGCCACTGGGTGGATGCCCCGATCGCCGAGGCGTTCCGTCGTGTCGCAGCGGCACCTTGGAGTGTCGCGACGGGACCCGTAAGCCCTCACGCGCGATCGGCGGCCGACCACGGGAACGGGGTTCCGTGCGCGGTCAGGCGCCTGCGGGCTGCACGCTCTTCTTGCGCGCACGGTACGCGGCGGCCTTGATCTTGTTCCCGCAGGACTCCATCCCGCACCACTGCCGGCGCATCCCCCGGGAGCGGTCGATGTAGATCCGGGTGCACTCCGGATTGCCGCACTCCTTCAGGAGGGGAACATCCGGCCCGCTGAGGAGCTCGACGGCCTGCCGCGCCACCGTGGACAGCGCTTCCTCCGGTGTGGCCACGGTGCGACGCCCCTCCGCGGTGAGCTGCGGCACCGCCGACGGCTTGCGGGCGGTGGCGTTGAGCAGGTCCAGCGCCCCGGGGTCGTACTCCTCCCCGGAGCAGCGGGCGGTGACCAGGCTGTAGACGGCCTCCCGCACCGCCACCGCCTGGTCGACGTCCCTTTGCTGGCTCGGGGCGACGGCGTCGACGATGCCGGACTCCAGGTACCAGGCGTCCAGCCGGTCCGGTGCGGCGAACATCTCGAAGCGCGTGGACCGCCGCGCTCGGAGGGTCGCCGCGAAGTCCAGCGCCGGATGCTCGCAGACGAAGACATGCGTAAGGTTCATATCACCATTTTGACAGGTGACAGATAGGGCGGCAAGGGGCCGCACCCCGGGTGGTGGGCGACGCGTCACCGGCCCGTCGCAGGGCGGTGTCAGGCGAGCGGGACGACGCATCGAGGGCCGCTGGTCGTGGGGCTACGACCTGGCCCGCGAGGCGTTCACCCACCCCGAACCGCTGGAGTGTCCACGGACCGCCGCGCAGGCCCTGGAGGCTGCGGGCTTCATCGATCGCAACCCCGAAGTCACCCAAAGTCGGGCGGAGTTCCTGCGCTGCGTCACACCTCCGTGGAGCCGGCCACGCACCGCTACACGGCCGAGGACCTGGAACCGGGCGGAGTCCGCATCCCCGGGGCGCCGTCGTGTCCGTGGTGCTCCTCTCGGCCGTGACGCGGGTCTGCCCGGTGACGCCGACCCCGCCGGGCTGGACGTCGCTCGGCCCTCCGCGCGGCACCGGTTCCTTCGGCCACGGCATCCATCACTGCCTGGGTGCTCCGCCGGCCCAACCGGAGGCCGCCACCCTGAACGTCCCACTGGATCGCGTCGGGGCCATGGAACTCGCCATTCCTGCCGCGTCGTTGTCCTGGTTCCAGCCGGCATGATGAGAGGCGTGCCGTCGCCGCCAGTGCGCTATGCCCGCGGCTGAGCGGGCGGGCGGCGGCGGGAGCGCGGTACGGGTGGGGGTGCGGGACCGCCGTCCGCCACGTCGAATTCGTCGAGCTCGTCCAACTCGTCCAACTCGACCAACTCGTCGACCCAGCGGGGATGGTGCCGCTTCTCCCAACTGCGGCTGACGAAGCCCGTGCGCATGTCCGGGGCGGCCTCCGGGTCCTGGTAGGCCTTGCGGACATGGCCGGCCAGCACCCCCACGATCGCCCAGGCCAGGAAGTCGTGGACGAAGATCGCACGGGTGCGGGAAACCGAGGGCAGCAGCCCCATGAACCACACGAACGGGCCGGTGAAGATCATCACCAGCACCGCGCCCGCGATCCAGCCCGCGAACGCCTCGGCCCTTACTCAGGGCTGCACTCTTGCGGACTCGGCCCCGCGCCGCCACTCGGAAAGAATAGTCACCACCTTGACCGGTGACGAAGCTCATGGCAGGCTGGACGCACCGACGCGGTGGGGCACTGCCCAGCCGCCGGCTGGACGGAGGGTGAACATGAAGAGTGTCAGCATCACCGTGAGGGGCGCGCACGAACTCGAAGCGACGGCATCGACCGCCTCGACTCCGGCCATCCCGGTCGCGGTCGCGCCGGATACCGCCGCCGCGGCCCGCAAGGCCCGGTTCGGGCACCTCCCCGAGCACGTGCGCTACGAGGACCTGGTGGTCGGCCAGCCCGTAACACCCGGTGACCCGGCCCGCGACGCGTACAACGCGGAGTCGGCGTGGTGCTCGTACAACTGCCTCGCCTTGGACCTCGGGCTCTGACGGTCCCGTCGAAGGCATGACCGTGCCCGGCCGCGACCCTCGCGGGCCGGGCATGGTGGCATCCGGGAGCTTCGAATATCGCCGGGCCTGGGCGGCCGGATGCGTGGGCGCGGCGCGCCCCACTCCACGGCCGCCTCGCACCCCGGCGTCCTCCGCCGCGGCCCCGGATACGCTCCCGCTCCTCTCAAGACACCGCCTCACGCGGCGGCGGAAATTTCTCCGGCCGAGCACGTGCGGACACATGTGACCGCCAATGGACACACCTGGTATCAATCGTCTGGCCCTTTACGCCTTGGATGAAGCCGCTCACCACGGTGCCGAACTCGGCGTCCTTCGCGACCTTTACCTTCATAGCTTCGCCGCGGAGCAAGGGCGGCCGGCGACGTAGCCGGCACGGCGCCCTGACGCCTGCCACGCTCCTGACGCACAGCCAAGCAGCAAGACCACCATCTACAGCTGGAGTACTGGGGCCCAGCACCGCTCTGGAGCAGCCCTGGAATTCGAGGGCCCTGCTGGTGGTCATCAGAGAGCGTCCTTGGTGTGGCCTCGGGCGAAGTCCCATGGGGCGGGTGCATTGGCGGCCGCGTACTCGTCTGCGATGCCGAAGACACTCCCGCATCCTGGGCATTCCGCCTGGCCGAACAGGTGCGTCAGGCCCCAGGCGAGCCGTTGCCGGCCATCCCGTACAGCCCATTCGTGCAACATCCTGCCGGTGCCGGTCAGCTCGTGCGGGACGGCTGGCCGGAGGGGGATCTGGTGGACATCCCCCAGATTCCAGTCCCGGATCGAGGAGTAGCAGCCGTAGTCGCCGACCGCGATCGTCACCGGTGCGTCGCAGTGCGGGCACGCGGCAGTGACGAAGGAATCGGTGAAGTCGTCCAGGGCCTCGAACCACAAGGTCTGGCCTTCGAACGCGAGCGCGGCCCGCAGCCGCCCCAGGTAGATCTTCCCGTCCAGGCCAGACCGCAGCCGGGCGGCGGCCATGGTGCGAAGCTCGGCCAAGGCCGCCGCGCAGCGGGCGACTTCTTCGTCGGCGCCATGGGGTTGAAGGAGGCCACCCGCTATCGCTCCGGCCAGATCGAGCGCCCAGTCCTCGGTCTTCGCGATGTCCGCGAGCTTCGGCAGTGCGGCGATGCTTGCCGGGGTGATCGTCCCCTGGTGGCACAAGCGCCCCCAAAGCCGGTCGATGGCCTCCTGGTCACGACCGATGGCTCGGTCCAGCAGCCCGGGTATCGCGTGTGCCGGGCCGTAGGCGTCGTGGAGTGTGGACCAGTCGATCATCCGGTGATTCAAACACGCTGCGGAGCGACCTCTGGGGGCGGTGAGTCGTGAGGGGGATCACCTATGCCACCGCAGAGCTCGGGCACCCGTGCCTCCCTCGCCGATCGGCTGACTGGTTCCCTGCGGACGACCACGCCGACGTGTCCGTGCACAGCGATCTGTATTCGCTCATCCCGATGAGTGGCCGTGTCGTCGCGAGGCAGCAAGCGGCCTATCAGTCAAAGCCACACGTACGGCATGAGCGCTTTCAGCCACACCCAGGCCCCTGGGTCTCCCGATCGTACGAAGGACCGGAATCCACCCACCAACAAGGTGAGGAGCGCTTCACCTGGCGACGCTCGCCGAGTGAAGCGCTCCGTCGGACATGACTACAGGCCGAGGGCCTCGGCGGCGAGCTCGGTGCCCCGCAGGCGGGCGTCGATCTTGGCGAAGGCCAGGTCCCGCGAGGTGGAGGTGTCGTCGGCGAAGGGGGCGAAGCCGGCGTCGTCGCAGGTGCCCAGCTGGTCCACCGGAATGTGCCGGGCGGCCTCCAGGACGCGGTCGCGTACTTCCTCGGGGGTCTCGACCCTCGGGTCGATCGGATCGATGACGCCGACGAACACCCTGATCCCGGGACGCAGTTGGTCGGCGATCATCCGCAGGACGCGCTCGCGGTCGGGCTCGCCGGCCAGTTGGAGGTAGAAGTTGCCGACCGTGAGCCGGAACAGTCTGGGCAGCAGCCCGGCGTAGTCGACGTCGAGGCTGTGGGTGGAGTCGTCGTCGGCGCCGGGGTCGGTGTGTACCCCGAGGCGCGCCCGTTCGTCTTCGGTGAACCGGCCCAGGACCTTGTTGTTGAGGGCGACGAAGTCGTCCAGGACACCGCCGGAGGGGTCGAGCTTCAGCGACAGCCGGCCTTCCGTGAAGTCCAACTGCACGCGGTGCGCGCCCGCGTCGAGGCATCCGCGGATCTCGGCCTCGGCCTCGTCCGCGAGGTCACCCAGGAACGCCTCGCGGGAGTACCCGTCGATGCCGTCGGGCGGGTAGAGCAGGCTCAGGGCCGAGGGGGCGACCACAGACTGCTTGACGGGGAGGCCGGTACGGGCGCGGGCGGCGCGCAGGTAGGTCTCGGCCCGGACCTGGTAGCGGAACGGTCCACCGGTCAGGACGGGCAACTGCCGGGTGTGCCCGTCGGCGAAGGGGATGGTGACACCGTCGGTCCCAAGGCCCGCGAGGCCGGTGAGGGGGTACGTGAGGGAACTGGGCTTGCCCTGGTCGCCGTCGACCAGGACCTGGCTGCCCAACTTGTCCAGCCGGTCGAGAGTGTCGGCGACAGCTTCGCCTTGGACTCCCGCCAGCTCCGCGTCGCTCAGGCGCCCCGCGGCGTGTTCGGTGAGCGCCAACTGCAGGGCGGGTGAACGGGGAAGGCTGCCGATCGGCTCCGAAGGAATGCTCATGATCCACACCCTAGAAGTCACCGGTACGCCCCGGATCGGGAGCGAAATCCGCCCGACGGCGGTCGCTCCGCGAATCCCGGGGCGTTCGGCGGAACCTCGTCACCGCTCATGAACCATGAGGTTCACCCGATCGGGCTTCTGACAGAGAGTCGCGGGTTGACTTCTTGTGGTCGGACAGCCGGATTCCACCCGGCGCGCCCGGGGAAGCCGCCGGCACGAGCAGAGCGACGGCCCGTGGACGCTTCCTCCTCACCGCCCGCCGGTACGGCCAAGGCGCTGTCGTCGTTCCCGACGACGGCCTCCAACGCGGCCAGGGCCCGTAGGTGCTCATCGTCGGTCAGCTCAATGTCGTCCACGGCCTCGGACCGTACGCGCCACCCGCCGGCCACCACGGCTGGTACGACCCAAACCACCCGCCCGGGCCGCCGGCGGGCGCCTCGTGGACTTCACACCGGGCGGGAGAGCCGCGGCGTCGGACAGGTGTGCCCGTGGGACTTGGTGGTGACCACCATCGGGACGGACCCCGAGGACCAAGCTGCGGCAGCCTGGATCATCGCCGACGAGATCATGCGGGCGCGTACCGATGTGGACGACCTCGCCTACCGGCTCTGGCGTGACAGTGCCCTGCGCCCTGGGCGGCACCCCGCTGGTCGGCCCCGACCGCGAGCACGTCCTGCTGTACGCCGCCCCGGTGTTCGAGGCCAACAACCTCACCGGCGTCACCGGCTACGTAGGCGAGTGGCTGTGGTATCTCTCCACCCGCGATCTTCTCCCCGGGCCGGGCCGCAGCGTGGAGGTCCTGGACCCGCCCTCGTCGACGGTGACCGGCAGCGGGCCGGACGGGCTGGTGATCCACCGGGTGCCCGGCAGTGAGCTGGGGTTCGTCGTCCGGTTGTGGGAGACGAAGGAGTTCACCGCGGAGAAGACGTAGCCGAGTGAGACTGTAAATCGTTCGGTGCAACTCCCGATCATTTGACGGACCCGTACAGGGCAGAGGGTGCGGGCAGGAAGATCGGGGGGCTGGCTTCGTTGATGTCCAGGGACAGCGTTTGTCGACGGTTTCCGAAGGCAGTTAGTGATCAACGAGATCGGAGATGTCGAGGAGAAATCACGGCACTGCCGCGTCCGCGAAGCGGAATGTCGGCGTACAGGTCAGTGCCCTACCGGGTACAACCGAACGCGCACAGGTCCAAGACGACGCACAGGGATTGATCTCGGTTGTCCCGTATATCGGGCGTCCACGATCGGCAGGACCGACCGCGCCCCGTGGCACGACAGCGCGTGCGCCCGTGAGATGGTTGCCGTCATGACAGTTGGCGCGCCGGGCGGCGAGGTTGCACTCGAGACGAGTCGCCTGCTGCTCAGACCTTGGCGGGTAGCCGAGGCTGTCGTCCAGCGTGAACTGTGGACCGAACGTGATCCACGAGTGCCGCCGCACCGTCGAGTCGACGCTGACGGACACCCCACTGTCGCGGAGCTCGAGGATTCGATCCGCACCAACGAGGTGTGGTCGACCGGGTTGCTGGCAGTCGAACGGAAAGCCTCTCGTGACGTCATCGGCTACTGCGGGCTGGTCGACAGCGGGCGAGAGCCGGTAGGGGAACCGGAACTGGCGTTCGAGCTGCTACGCCGAGTTTGGCGTCAGGGATACGCGACCGAGGCCGCGTTGGCGGTTGTGGAATGGGCGCGATCGTCTGGGTACGAACGTCTGTGGGCCACGGTCTGGGACTGGAATACCGCTTCTCGCCGAGTGCTGGCCAAGATCGGGTTCACCGAGACCGATCGGAAGGAAGTGGACGCGGTGCACGGGACCACCTTGTTCACCACGAGACGGCTCTGACACGCCCGACGTTTGACTGACAACGGCCAACACAAAGACGCGCCGGGAATCGCGCCTACAGGTATCCCGGCTCCCCGTTGGCCACGAACCGTGTGAGGGACTGCTCCAGCAGCTCCAGAAATTGCCGCAGATCATCAGCCACCCTGTCGGGTTCGGGTTCATCCGGTGATGGTGTGCGCGTCCGGTAGACCACCCCGCTGGGGCCGGTGACGTAACACAATCCACCACCGTTCGAGCCGATGACCAGGCCACGAGGCTCCTCGCCCGTGCCATCGCCGACGGCGCCGTACTCCTTGAGCCGTAGGAGAACGTCAGGCACCGGGTCGACGAAGTAGCCGTTGCCGATGTCCTCCCAGGCGATGTCGCCGATGCTCTCGTAGAGGGTGACCAGGTCGGCGGAGGCGAGACCCACCTCGGCCAGAGCGCGGGCCGCGGTCTGGTCGTCGGGGTTCGCCAACCGGACCCGATTGGTGCCCGCGGGATACCCGTGCCGGCGCTCGAACCCGGCTGTCATGGTCTGCAGAGTGCCTGAGGTCCTGCTGATCCACGCGGCCACCCAGGCAGGTGACAGTGAAGGTCCACTCATGAAGCCGATCATGGCACGCGCCTCGGACGTCACCGCGGACAGCCACCAGCCATTGCTTCCCGGGATCAGCACGGGGACTTGAGCTGTCGGAGGGTGACGGGACAGCAGGCGAGTTCGAGGAACGCTTCGTGGACGTCGGCTCTGCGTTCCCAGCGGATGCGCGGACGGCGGAAGCCATGCAGCCATGCAGCCAGGCGAAGGTGCTCGACCACCCACCGGTAGGGGCCCGCGGTAGGGGCCCGGCCCAGTGCGGTGCCGGGTGCCGCGTCCGGCGATCGCGGGCACGATGCCACGATCGCGGACCCGGTCACGGTAGACGTCGTGATCGTAAGCCGGCCGCGCGGGTGGATCGTCGACCTGCGGCTCAACGGCGGGGGCGGCATGTGGCCGATGCTCGCCGCCGTCGCCGGGCTGCTGGACCCCGGCGACCTCGGGTACTTCGCGCTGCCCGGCGAGGCCGCGATGCAGCCGTGGTCCCTGGGCCGGCGCTGGGTCACGGCCGGCCGCCGGCCGCGGCCCTGCGCGAGCCACCACGCCCTGACCGTCACCGCGCAGACCGCGACCCGGCTGCGCGAGGCCGCCCGGGAGCGGCGGACCACCCTGCTGCTCGGCGCCTTCATGCACGCCCTGGCCGCGCAGACGGGCCAGGACGACCTCTCGGTGGGTTCGATCTTCGCCAACCGTGCCCGGCCCGAACTGCAGGGCACCGTCGGGATGTTTGCCAACCTGTCGGTACTGCGCTCCCGGCCGGCCGCCCACCCGCTGCGGTGCGCTGCGGACCTGGGGCGCAAGGTCTTCGCCGCGCTCAGCCACCAGCAGATGCACCACGGCTCGCTGCCGTTCGGCACCAGCGCCGAGGCCGCGCACGGGACACGATCGGCGTGGTGGCCCAGAGGCACAGGGCGAGAACGTTGACCACCGCCCACGGTCGGGCTGTCACGCAGCCGATGGAGCAGGTGGCAACACGAGGCGGGGGTTAGGTCACTGACGCGCTCCAGCCGTCTTCGGCCGAGATGAGCAGGGCTCCCTGGTGCAGGTCGAGGCTGCAGGCGGCGGTGGGCTTCCCCAGCTGGATCAGCGAACCGGGGCCCTGGAACGCATCGGTGTGAACGTGGAAGGCATCCGGGTCGGTGCAGCTGACGGTCCGTAGCCGCCAGGGAGCCGAAGGGGTCTCGTCGGGGCGTGGTGGCACGGCGAGTTGGAGCTGGGCGGTGGCCGGACACTCCGCGAGGTGACCCGTGTGCGCTGCGGTCCACGCGACCATCGTGAGAACCGCCTGCGAAGGCACCGGTACCGGCACCTCGGAGACGGAAGGGCTGCCGGCGAGGGAGGGGGGACGTCGTTCGGGGGCGCGGGGAACCTCGATGAGGTCCGCGCGGCCGGTACGTTCCTTGAGGATGCCGGCAAGCCGGCGGGCGGTGTCGGGGTCTGCGCGCTCGCCCCAGGTCCGGATCACGTCACGGAATGCCGCCTGCCGGCGGCGGGAGCCGCGTCGGGAGCCCGCGGCCAGGATCGCTGCACCCGCATGCTCCAGGACCCGGCACCAGCGAAGGACGGGAACGTGATCGGCGCGCTTGGCGTAGCGCACCGAGCGCAGCTCCAGCATGATGCCCTGCAGCAGAAGAGCGGCAGCACCCGCGTCGGTTCCCAAACCCCCGGCCTGCGGCGGCCGGAGGCGCCCCAACTCGGCGGTACGAGGCGGGGTGAGAGCGTCAGCACGCCGACCGGCAGCCGACTGGTGCCAGGAACCGTCGTCCACACGGCACTCGCCCGCCTGGGCACGGATACGGTCGCCCGTGCCCAGGGATATCGCGATCTGCGACCGACCGGCATCCACGACCACTCCCCGCGGGTCGCAGAAGTCGAAGACGGCGTCGGTGACCCCCTCCAGCCGCAAGTCCACCAGGGCAGGTGACGCGGGCGCGCTCTCCCCGGTGGAGAACCTGCGGTCAGCGGCCAGGCGTAGGAAAGCGGTCAGGCGCGTGCCGGCACGCTCGAAGCGCAGGTGGCGAACCGATGCCGTCGCCAGCGCGTAGTCGGCGACCAGGTCCTCGACGTACTGCGGAGTGAGCCGGCATTGCGGCGCCCTGACATGCCCGAGGGAGTCGCGGCCCGGCAGATCAGGCGCGGCCGGCGCGAGGAACGACTCGGGTGCGTATCCGGCGACCGCGGCCCGCTCGGTCATCCACGCACGCCGCCGCTCACCGAGAGCGGCCATCCACTCCAGTACCTTCCTCGCCCGGCGCTCGCGTTCAGCGGCGGACGACGTGCACACGGCCCAGAACAGCGGCTGCACGTTGTTGTCCCACACATCCGCTGCCGCGCATATCGCTTCCCGGTCGAACCAGCGAACGTCCGCCGCGGCCTGCGCGATCTGCTCCACCGACCGGTCCAGCAGCGCCACCAGCACGGGCATCGCCGATGCCCCGCCCCGCGGCACATACGGCACGTGCGGCGCGCCGGGCGACGAAGAGGGTCCTCTGACCATTGCGTGATCCTTCCACACCGCCCGCCATGCCCGCCCCACGAAGAAGACATCGGCAGCATCCCGCCGACCCCATGAACTGCCTGACCATCAACTCACAGCGGCGCACGTGCAGAAGCCGCATCGCCGACACCGAGCCGACACCGAGCCCCGCCGCCGCAGCCGCAGCCGTGGTCCTCGGGGCGTCACAGGCTCCGGCTCAACCTCTCCAGCAACGGCGCGGCGGCCGTCAGAGCCCGCAGTTCCGCACGGGTGAACTCGCCCGTGGCGAACGCTTTTGACACCTGGTCGGCCCAGGCGCTGTGCTCGTTCCTCAGCGCTCGGACTCCCGCCTCGGTCAGGCACGCGACCACCCGCCGGCCGTCAGCGGGATCGGGGCGGCGCTCCACCAGGCCCCGCTGCTCCAGGCTGAGGAGCGTCAGGCCCATCGCCTGCGGGGAGATCCCCTCGGCCCTGGCCAACGCGCTCGCCGTGGACGACCCGGCCCGGTCCAGGCGTGCCAGGGCCGACACCTCCGGCATCGTCAACTCCCCGCGAACGGTCACCTGACGCAGCCTGCGCAGGAACGGGCTCAAACTCGCCTGCAACGCGCACGCCAGCAGCCTCTCCTCCCGGTCCTCACCCATGATCGAACGGTCACCTCTCACCGCACTCCTCCCCCGACAGGTTCCTCTCGGCCTCCGGCCACCCACCGGACCGGAAACACCCCGCACAGACCGCACACGTTGCTCATGCTGTTCCCCCGCTCACCGCGTGCACGGCCCCGTGAGGCAGCAGAGCGCCGCCTCACGAGCCCGCACACCTCCGCGCGCTACTTCCCGGACTGCGGGACACCGGTGTAGATCGACTTGTACTCCAGGTAGTTGTCCAGCGCCTCGGGGCCCAGCTCCCTCCCGATACCGCTGTCCTTCATGCCCCCGAACGGTGCGCCGAGGTCGAGGTTGTAGTTGTTCAGGCCGATGGTGCCGGTCCGCACCCGGCGGGCGATGCCCAGCGCGCGCTCCTGGTCACCGGACCAGACCGACCCCGCCAGACCGTAGGCGGAGTCGTTCGCGATCCGCACGGCCTCGTCGTCGTCGCCGAACGGGATCACCGCGATCACCGGACCGAACACCTCCTCCCGAGCCAACTCGTCACTGTTGTCGACATCGGCGAACACCGTCGGCTCGACGAACCAGCCCCGCCCGGGACTGACCGGGCACCCCCCACCGGTGACCAGCCTGGCGCCGGAGTTGCAGCCCGCGTCTATGAAGCCGAGCACGCGGTTGAGGTGCGCCTCGCTGGCCATCGGGCCGCAGGTCGTCGACCGGTCCAGGGGGTTGCCCAAGGTCAGCTCCCGGGCGAAGGACGCCACGGCGTCGACGACCTCGTCGTAACGGGCACGGGGGGCCAGGATGCGGGACTGGGTGGTGCAGGTCTGGCTGTTGTTCATGAACGACGCGTTGTACAGGCCGGCCCGCAGCGTGTCGATGTCGCCGTCGTCGAGGAAGATCGCAGCGGACTTCCCACCGAGTTCCAGCGTGCACCGGCGGATCAATCGGCCGCACTCCGCACCGATCACGCGGCCCGCCGGGGTCGAACCGGTGAACGCGATCTTGTCGACCAGCGGATGCGACACCAGACACGCCCCGGCCTCCCGGCCGGCCAGCACGATGTTCAACACACCCGGCGGCAACCCCGCCTCCGCCGCCGCCTCACCCAGGACATAGGAATCCAACGCGGTCTCCGGGGACGGCTTCAGCACGATCGTGCAGCCCGCCGCCAACGCGGGGGCGATCTTGAACATCGCCAGCACCTGCGGATAGTTCCACGGGACGATCGCCCCCACCACCCCGACCGGCTCCCGCCGCACGATCGTCGACCCGCTCGCGGACGCACGCACCTCCTCCAACGGGAAGTCTTCGATCAGATCGGCGTACATCCGCAGCAGATTCGCCGGAGCCGCACCGTTGAACGCGTTCGACAACGAGATCGGCATCCCGTTCTCACGGCTCACCAACACCGACGTGTCCTCGGCGCGCGCCGCCAACGCGTCAGCGAAACGCCGCATCACCCCAGCCCGCTCCGCGGTGGTCGTACGCCCCCAGGGGCCCTCGTCCAAAGCGGTGCGCGCGGCCCTGACGGCCGCGTCGATATCGGCCTCGCTCCCCAGCGCCGCGGTGGCCAGCGTCTCGCCCGTCGCCGCCTCGACCACGCGAAGCGTCTCGGTACCCCGCGGCCCGGCCCATTCGCCGTTGATGAAGAACCGCGTGCGGTCCGGTACGGTCCCGGCATTCGGGATGAACGTCATCGTTCCTCCATGGAGTGAGTGAGTGCACGCCCCACGGGCGTGTCGCCGGCGACACCGGCGAGTTCCTCGGCGTAGCGGATCGCGGGCCCCGGATCGAAGGAGCGGATCATCTGCACCTTCTCCGCTTCCAGCGAGCCCTCCGCGTGACTGTTCAGCGCCGTCTGGTAGCCGCCGAAGTCCCGCACCGTCAGATCCGCGACCAGGTTCGCGATCCGCAACCGGCGCTCACCCGGAACGGCACCGGCGTAGTACTTCTCCAGCACCGCGCGAATCCGGGGGTCCGCCCAGTCCTCGGCACCAGGCCCGGTCACCAGCAGCCCACCGGCGAGGTCGACAAGGATCGCCGCCGCGTCCGGATACCCCTGCGCGAAGGTGTATTTCGCGAGATTCACCACCAGCGGGTCCGGCCGCCACACGCCCCGCTCGTCCGGCCCGGCACGAACGTCGGACAGTTCCGCAAGTCCGCGGACGGTCTCCGCCCACGACACCACCCGGGCGAGCTTGTCCCGGACGTGGCCCGCCCCGCTGATGCCGTTGGCCTCCGCGACCAGATGCGCCGCCCCGACCATCAGATCGAGGAAGGGCAGCTTGTAGTTGATCGCGGTGTGCCGGTGGAAATCGACGAACGCCAGGGTCAACGGGCCGGCCGTGGCCGACTCCCGTTCCAGGAAGACCCGTTCACGAGGGACCCGCACATCGTCGAAGACGGTCAGCGACTCCAGCATCCGGTGCCTGCTCGACAACGGGAACTCGAACGCGTCACGCTGCCCCGCCGCGTACGGAGAGACGTACAAGGTGAGTCCCGGCGTGGCCGGCGGGATCACGAACGACACCGCGTAGTCGGCGTCCCCCGGCCCCATCGCCCGGGTGGGCAGCACCAGGATCTCGTCCGCGTTGGGCGAGTACGTCGTCTGCGCCTTCGCGCCGCGCACGGTGATCGAGTCGGCGTCGGAGTCCACGATCCGCAGATACAGGTCGGGGTCGGCCTGCTGCGACGGGGACAGCACACGGTTGCCCTTCGCATCGGTCTGGGCGACCGCCAGCGCCAGGTCCTCGTCCAGGCAGCGCTGGTGAAAGGCCCGCGCACGCTCCAGCCCCTCACCCTGACACGCCCGCAAGAGCGCGAACAACGCGTCGCTGCCGACCTCCTTCAGCACGATCGCCCCGGCACCCCGCCGGGAGATCTCCCGCAACAACCTGCTGCGGGCCACCAGGTCCTCACGGGAACGCGGCAGGTGGTAGAACGCCGAACACCCGTCGACGACCGCGAGGTCCGGCCGGTCCGCCGAGATCGAGAAACACAGCCCGCACCGATCGGTCGCCGACCGGATGTCCGGTTCCTGCTCGACATCGCCGACCCGCCGGCCGCGGTAGATGACGGTGCGGTCGTCCACGAGCCCCTTGCGGTACTGCTCTGCGGTACGGATACCCACGGCGCTCCCTCGTCGAGTTGCTGTCAGTCGTCATGCCGGCCGAGCCCGGCGCCCTCGGTCATGCCCGGCCGCCCTCGGCCGTGCCCGGTCGTGGTCGGCCGTGCCCGGCCGTGGCCGGCCGGCCGCGCTCGGCCGTGCCCGGTCGGCCGCGCACGTCATACGCGACGGGCCTGGCGGTGCCGCCCGACCGGCACCGCCTTCTCGGCTGCCGTCGGCGTGGAGAAGGCGGCCTTGAGCGCCTGACGGTCGATCTTGTTGCTGCCCGTGCGCGGGATCTGCGTGACGATCTCGATCCGGCGCGGCCGGTGCAGTCCCCGCAGATCGGGATGGCCCGCGCAGAAGTCCGCGATGTCCCGCGCGGTCACGTCAGGGCGGACCGGGCGCACGATCGCGGTGACCTGCTGGGTGAACCGCTCGTGCGGGGTCCCGATCACGGCGACCTCCGCGATCAGCGGACACCCCTGCAGATGACCCTCGACCATCTGCGGGTAGACGTTCTCCCCACCGCTGATGATCATGTCGTCCATGCGCTCGACGTAGAACAGGTCACCGCCCTCGCCCTGACGGACCAGGTCACCGGTGCGCAACCAGCCCTCGACGATCCGCTGCCTGTCGACCTCCGGCAGCCGCCAGTACCCGGCCGCCACCGCGTCCCCGCGCACCTGGAGTTCGCCGACACCGCCAGGGGCGGCGGCGCGGCCGGTCGCGGTGTCGACGATCCGCCACTCGACGATCGGCTCCAAGGGCCGGCCCAACGAGCCCTCCTGGCGCGGCCGGCCCGGATGCTGGGTGATCGCCAGGCCGCACTGCTCGGTCTGCCCGTAGGCATTGACCGGGACGACCCCCACCGCTTCGGTGAACGCCCGCAACCGTGCTTCGGGCAGCGCCGAGCCCCCGATCCCGCAGATCCGCAAGGAGTCCAACTCCCGCTGCCCGGTGCCCAGCAGGTTGACGATGTCGATCATCATCGTGGGCACCAGCGTCGCCACCGTGGGCCTGAGCGCCTGGACGTCGTCGAGCCAGCCCGCGGCGTTCCAGCGCCGCAGCGTGACACTGCCGCCGGCCAGGAACAGCGGAAGCGCCGCCCAGCACAGGCCGCCCACGTGGAACAGCGGGGTGGCCACCAGACCGTGGTCCTCGGGCCCCAGATCCCACAGGTCCACCACCGCCTCGCACTCCGCGGCCACGTTGCGGTGCGTCAGGCGCACCCCCTTGGGCACACCCGTGGAACCGCTGGTGTACATCAGCAGCGCGTCATCGCGGTCCAACCGGGGAACGGTGGCCTCCAACCGGTCACCGGCGATCGCCTCACCGAAACACACCCCCGCGCCAGGACCAGCGGCCGTACCGACGGTCACGACGTGCTCGGGCGCGACCGAGTCGACGCTGCCAAGCAGCCGGCTGGCATCCGACGCGAGCGTCACCAGCCACGACGCCCCCGAGTCCCGGACCGCGTGCGCCAGCGTCGACGCCGTGAACATGTAGTTCAACGGGACCGCGACACCACCGGCCTTCCAGATGCCCAGCAGCGCCGGCAAGTACTCCGGTTCGTTGTGCATGAACACCCCGACCCGGTCCCCGGGCCGCAACCCACCCCGGACCAGATGACCCGCGAAACCGGACGCGATACCGAGCAGAGCCCTGTAGTCCAGGGTGGAGGCGCCGCACCGCAGCGCCACGGCACCGCCGTGACGCCGGGCGACGCGATCGATCGCGTGGAGAATGTTCATCGTCGGCTACCGGCGGGTGAAACCGGGGTAATCGGCGTCGATCTCCGCGTCGAGAGCCGCGAAGTAGTTGTTGGCGCCGCCGTGGTAGTTCATCGCCACGATCGGCTTGCCCGGTATGTTCCCGCCCAGGAACCACGCGTGGACGTCGGCGCCCTTCGCCAGCAGCGTGCCCTGAAGGAGCTCGGCCATCAGGTCCGTCCACTTGTCGACCGCCTCCGCGGTCGGCTCGATGACCGTGTACCGGTCCTCCCGCATCTGCGCGAGCGTCCGCCCGATCCACCGCACCTCCCGGTCCACGACAGCCGGGATGTTCGCGAACGGCACGTGCGGCCCGTCGACCACGAAGAGGTTCGGGAACCCGTCGACCATCGCACCCAGATTCGTCCGCGGGCCGTCCTGCCACTTGTCCCTCAGGTGGGCCCCGTCCCGCCCGACGATGTCGAGGGTGTGATAGCTGCCGGTCACCGCGTCGAACCCGGTCGCGAAGACGATGACGTCCACCGGGTAGTCGGCCTCCGCCGTCCGCACGCCGTCCGGGGTCACGTCCACGATCGGCTTACGCGACACGTCGACCAGCGAGACGTTGTCACGGTTGAACGACTCGTAGTAGAGCGTCCCCAACGGCGGCCGCTTCGCCAGCAGCGGGTACCTAGGGCACAGCAACTCGGCCGTGACCGGGTCCTTCACCGTCTCCCGGATCTTGCCGCGCAGGAACTCGCACACCAGCTCGTTGGTCGTCTCATCGACCAGGACGTCGTCGAAGGTCTCGAACAGGAACTGGAAGTGGCCGATCCGGTAGCCGCGCTCCAGGATCTCCTGCTGCTCCTGCGGCGAGACGTCCTTCGCGACGCGGTGGGCCGAGTCGTAGGGCAGCGCGAAGTTCTGCGCGAACACCTTCTGCCAGATGGTGTCGTACTCCGCCCGTATCCCGCGCCACGCCTCCTCGTCCAGGGCGTGGTTGCGGGCCGGCAGCACCCAGTTCGGGGTGCGCTGGAAGACCGTCAGATGCTCCGCCTGCGCGGCGATCTCGGGGACCAGCTGGATACCGGTGGCACCCGTGCCGATCAACGCGACGCGCTTGCCGCGGAAGTCCACGCCCTCCCGCGGCCACCGCGCGGACTGGTGCCACTCGCCCCGGAAGCCGTCCAGGCCCGGGAACGGGGGCCGGTACGGGAAGGACGAGTGGCCCAGGCCCGTCGCGAGATACGTCGCGCGGTAGGTCTCCCCCGCCCCGGTGGTCACCACCCAGGTCCCGGTGGCCTCGTCGAAGACCGCGGAGACGACGTGGGTGTCGAACCGCATGTCCTTGCGCAGGTCGAAACGGTCGACCACGTGGCGCAGGTAGCGCTCCACCTCGGGCTGGCCCGGGTAGCGCTCGCTCCACGACCACTCGTCGAGCAGCTCCTGGGAGAAGCAGAACGCGTACACCCAGGACTCGCTGTCCGTACGCGCTCCCGGGTACCGGTTCCAGTACCAGGTGCCGCCCACGTCGCCGCCGGTCTCCAGCACCCGGGCGGTCAGGCCGAGCCGGCGGGTTTCGTAGAGCGTGCGGATGCCGGCGAAACCGGCCCCGACGATGAGGACGTCGACGTCGACCGCGGAACCGCCGGCGTCGCTGGACGGAGTGTTGCTGGGGGTGGACATACTGATCTTCACCTTCCGGGTACGAGGGGGGCAGCGGTGCGCGACCGGACCGTCAGAGCAGTCCGAGTCGCGGGCGGAGCCAGGCTCCGATCGCGGCGATGGTGGCGTCGGCCTCCGGGGCCCTGCCTGCCATGTAGAGGTGCACGTGCTGCATGCCCTCGTTGATGTCGAGAGTGGCGCTCACACCGGCCTTCACGGCCAGTGCGGCGAAGCGGACGGCGTCGTCCTGCAACATCTCGTGGGTGCCGCAGGACAGGTAGAGGGGTGGCAGACCGGTGAGGTCCGCGTACAGGGGGTTGGCCAGCGGGTCCTTCACGGAGCCGTGCCCGCCCAGGAACATCGCGGTCTTGTCCAGCGGCGACGCGGAGAGGATCGCGTCCTTGTCCCGGTTGGCCTCGATGCTGTCACCGGTCGCTTCGAGGTCGTACGCGGGTGAGACCGCGACGATCGCCGCCGGCAGCGGCACGCCCTTCTCCCGCAGCGCGAGGACGGTGGCGGTGGCCAGGCTGCCGCCCGCGGAGTCGCCCACGGACGCGATGTGGCCGGGCGCGTATCCCTGGCCGAGCAGCCAGCGGTACGCGCCGACCGCGTCCTGGATCTGCGCCGGGTAGGGGTGTTCGGGGGCACGCCGGTAGTCCAGGACGAGCGCTCGGGCGCCCGTGGCCTTGGCCAGGTGCCCGGCCAGTTTGCGGTGGCTGTCGGCCGAGTTGGTCACGAACCCGCCGCCGTGCAGGTAGAGCAGGACGCGATCGGTGGCGGCCCGCAGCGGGTCGCACCACAGGGCCCGGCACGAGCCGGCGGTGACCTCCTCGTAGGTCACGTCGGTGGGTTCGGCGGCCCGGGCGTGGAGTTCCTCGAACAGGGCCCGCCGTGCGGGAAGCGGCATACCGGGATCGGCGGCCATGCGCTGGGCCATGTCCTGGTAGTGCGCGCGCAGCGCATCAGACTCCGGGCTGGGCATGAGGGTCTCTTTCCGTGCCGTCTTCGGCGGCCGCCTCGGGCACGGCGCCCTGCTCGCTGGTGTCGTGGGGAGCGGTACGGCGGTGGTGCCCGTCCCGGTCCCCGGTGCCGGCTTCTCGCGCGCCGGCCAGGAGGGTCGCGTTGTCCTGTCCGATGTCCGGGGCCGGGCCCGGGTCCGGCGGGTGGTAGCCCAGCAGCCGCATCGGGAAGCCCTTGCGGGGCGGGTCGTCCAGGAAGACCCGCCGGTTCGTGAAACGCGGGTCGTGCTCCCGGTCGGCCGCGGTGTTCACCGGTGCGCAGGGCACTCCTGCCTCGGTCAGGTCGCTCACGCAGTGCGCCCGCGAGCGGCGGACCGTCCACCGGGCGATGACCTGGTCCACCTCGTCGGCGTGGTCCTGCCACCAGCTGAAGGGCCGCCTCACCCAGCTCGGCCGGCCGAGCACGGCCGCGAGCGAGGCGCGTTCGATGTCGCGGTGGCAGCCGATCGCCACCCAACGGCCCAGGTCGGCACAGGGATAGACGTCGTGCGGGGTACGCCCGGGGCGGCGGTTCCCCTCGGGTGCGGGAATCCGCCCGGTGTCGGCGTACTCGGCTATGCGGTCGGCCAGGGTCCAGCTGACGACCTCGCGCTGGGACACGTCCAGGTGCTCGCCGCGCAGGCCCATGTGCAGGCAGTGGACGATCATGCCCGCGGCCATCAACGAGACCAGCTGGTCGGGATAGTTCACGTCGGCCGACGACCAGCAGGGCCCGCCGCCCCGGTAGCCGGTCACCGAGGCCAGCCCTGACAGCAGGTCCAGCGTCGCACCGTAGGACCGGCCGTGCGCGTCCGGCCCCGACTGCCCCTGGCTGGAGAGCGAGGCGAAGACCAGCCGCGGGTTGATCGCGTGCAGGCTCGCGTGGTCGATGCCCAGCCGTTCGGTGACACCGACGGTGTAGTTCTCCACCAGCACGTCGGCGTCGGCGACCAGCCGGGTCATCTCCGCGCGGTCCGCGTCGGACTTCAGATCCAGGGTGACGGCCAGCTTGCCCGCGTTGTTCGAGGCGAACAGCGGTGACGTCGCACCGGTCGCGCCCGGGCCGCTGGCCGACCAGACGCGGAACGCGTCGGGCCGATCCGGTGCCTCGATCTTGATGACCGTCGCACCGTAGTCGGCGAGCAGGCGGGCGGTGGCCGCGCCGGCCGTGATCGTGCCCAGGTCCAGCACCACCAGGCCCTCCAGCGGCGCCGCATCGGGCGCCGGCGGCGCGCCGCGCCGAGCATGCCCCGCGTGCGGCGGGACGTCGTCACCTGACCGCGGTATCCCGGCCTCCGCACGAGGCGGTCGCGCGGATCGCGCGAGCGGGCTGATCGGCAGGGCTCGGCCCTCGGCGGTCTCCGCGAGGAATCCCCGCGCCCGGAACTGCGGATCGATGCTCAGGTCGGCGATGTCGGCGCTGTAGCCGAACGGCAGCCCGAGGCGTTGCGCGCGCCGGTAGACCTCCTGCTTCGGCAGCCGCGCCGCCCAGGCCTCGACCACCGGCCACCACCGTTCGGGCTCGGCCAACCGCGTGGCCTGGTGCCGCAGTTCGGGGTCTGCCAGGGCGGGATCGTCGACGAGGGCGACCACCGCGTCCCACTGGTCCGGCTGGAAGATCACGCCGATCCAGCCGTCCGCGGCCGGCACGATCCGCCACAGCCCGGTGCTCGCCCCGGTCCGGGTGGGCAGGGGCCCGCCGTGCGCGTGGCTGACCGTGCTCTTCCAGTCCAGGTAGGCGACGACGTCGCACAGCGCCACGTCCACCACCTCGCCCAGGTCTCCGCCCCGGTACAGCGCCAGCATCGCCCCGAAGAAACCCACGAACGCCGAGGCGTGCGCGGCCTGCTCCCCGCCCAGGCTCAGCGGAGACCGGGACGGTTCGCCGATCATCCAGGCCAGCCCGCCGTAGCTCTCGGCGAGCAGGCTGTCGCCGTAGCCGTCGGACCGGTCGTCGTCCAGGCCGTAGGGGGTGAGCCAGACCACGACCAGATGCGGCCAGGTCGCCCGCAGCCGCGCCGCGGACAGGCCCATCGCGTCCGCCGCGCCCGGCCCCATGTCGGTGATCAGCACGTCGGCGTCGGCGAGTTGACCGGACAGCCGTACGCGGCCGGCTTCGGTCCCGACGTCGATCGCGGTGCTGTGCTTGCCCGCGTTCAGCGCGGAGAACGTGCATCCGGTCCCGTCCTCGCCCAACGGCGCCTGGGTACGCAGCGGGTCACCGCCCGCCGGCTCGCACCGCAGCACGTCGTGGCCCAGGCCCGCGAACAGCCGGCCGCATGCCTGTCCCGCGATGCCGGTGGTCAACTCCACGACGCGCAACGGCGAGACGCCGGCGTGCCGGGGGTGTCGGTCGTCGCTCATCGCGGCACCTCCGCGGAGGCGCCGTGCACGGCCCGCTGGTGCATCGCGTGACCGTCGTCGAGGACATCGGAGCGCACCTGGATCTGCGCCCTGACACTCTCTCCGTAACGCAGCGCGGCGCTCCAGTCGGAGATGTGCGCCGGGATCTGGTGCAGCGCCCGCTTGGACCACTCCAGCGTGACGGCGTCGTGCCGCGCGATCCCGCGGGCCAACGCCGTCACCGCGTCCTCCAGCCGGTCAGCGGGAACGGCCTGGTTGACCAGCCCCCACTCCGCCGCGGTCCGGCCGTCGATCCGATCAGCCGTCAACACCATCCAGGCCGCCCGCTTGTGGCCCAGCCTCAGCTGGGTGGACGGGCCGGCCAGCCCCGGATAGATCCCGAAGCCCACCTCCGGCATACCGATCGGGGCGTCCTCGGCGGCGATCGCCAGGTCACTGGAGTTGATCAAGGTCAGCCCGCCGCCGAGCGCGGCCCCGTTGACCGCCGCGATCACGATCGCCGGATGGTCGTGGATACGCTCCTGCACCGTCAGCCAGTTCGTCCGCCGCCCCGGCAGCACGGCATCCGCGTGGGGGCCGTCCTCGGCGGCCTCCTTGAGGTCCATCCCCGCGCAGAAGGCGGGCCCGGCACCGGTGAGGACGACGACCTTGGCCGTGCCCTCGCAGGTGTCCAACGCGTCCAGCAGCGCGCCGCGAGCAGCGCGGTTCATCGCGTTGCGCTTGTCCGGCCGGTTCAACGTCACCCGCGCGACGCCGCCGCCCAGGTCCTCGTGACGCACCAGTGCGTCGACATGTGTCCCGCTCATCGGTGCTCCCCGACCAGCTCGAACCTCGGCACGGCCCGGCCGGTCGGGTCCGGTGCGAAGACCGCCCTCACCGGATGGTCCAGCCACTTCTCGGGCAGCTCGCCGACCAGGTGGCTGATCATGCACGGCCCTTCGGTGAGCTTGATGAAAGCCACCAGATAGGGCGTCTCGTCGGCGTAGGCGGCCAGGTAACGCTGATGGATGCGCACCCAGGACCAGAGCCGGCCGGTCCCGCTGGTCGCCTTCCACGAGAAGTCACCCGACAGGCATCGCGGGCAGACCGGCGCGTCCGGGAAGCGGTGGGTGCCGCACGCGTCGCATGACTGCAGACGGAGCTCGCCTTCGGCGCACCCGTCCCAGAAGGGCTGGTTCGTCGGTGTGATCGCCGGCAGCAAGTCGGCGTACGCTTCGACCTTCATTCCCCACCTCACCTGTCCACGGTCAGCACGTGCGACGTCACGATGGGCGAGGCGCACATGTACTGGACCGATTCGCAGCCGGCGACCTGCCGCGCGCCCGCCTCGCCCCGCACCTGCCGCACCGCTTCGACATGCAGCGCGAACCCCTGCATGTAGCTCTCGCTGGTGTGGCCGCCGGAGGTGTTGAGGGGGCGCGGTCCCTCCCGGCGGATACGGCCGTCCTGCACCCACTGCCACGCGGTTCCCCGGGGGGCGTGGTCGAAGCCCTCCAGGGTGAAGAGGATCGTGGGCAGGAAGTTGTCGTAGACCTCCATGCAGTCGATCTGATCGGGCCTCAGCCCGGTCTGGTCGTAGAGCCGGCCGGCCACGTCCTTGCAGGCCGAAGCGAAGAAGTCCTCGCTGGTGTAGAAGTTGGTCAGGTTGCTCATTCCGGCGGTTCCGGCGACCCGGACCGGCGGTTTGCGCATCGACCTCGCGCGCTCCAGCGAGGTGACGATGAAGGCGACCCCGCCGTCGTTGATGATGCAGTAGTCGAGTTTGCGGAGCGGTTCGGAGACGTAGCGGGCGGCCATGTACTCGTCCCGGTCGATCTCCTGCTGGAAAACGGCCACCGGATTGAGGGCGGCATTGCGCCTGTTGTTGATCGCCAGCGCCGCAAGTCCGTCGTCCGGAACGCCGTAGAGCTCCCGGTACCGCTGGTACATGAGCCCGACGTAGGCGCCCGGCGAGGTCATCCCGTACATCGTGTCGTAGCCGGCGGTGGGGCCGGCTTCCTCGCCGCCGTAGGTCAGGCGCGCGGAGCGCCCGTTGGTCGCGTAGACGCACGCGACCACGTCGGCGACCCCGGCGCGCACCAGCGCGCAGGCTTCCTGCAGGGCGATGCCGCTCATCCGGCCGCTGCCCTCGAGGTCGTGCACGAACCGCACGTTGTGCATGCCGAGCACGTCGGCCATCCGGCCGTACTTGAGGTTCGTGCACAACAGGCCGTCGACTTCGCTCTTGTCGATTCCGGCGTCCGCGAGAGCTTCGCGAAAGGCGTCTGCCGCAAGGCTGTAGAGATCGCGAGGCGTGTCCTTGTTCGCGTACAGTTCACGGAAGTTGGTCTGGCCAACGCCCACTACAGCCACATCGGCTATGTTCTCTGGCATTTCACCCCTTTGATGGCGGGGATTGTCGCGCATGCCACTGATCCGCACGGCGCCGCATGGACGTCAAGTGCGTGAGTAAACAACGCGTGGATACGGGTTATGAGTCGTGCTGCTCCATGAGCTCCACCGCTTCGATTGCCGCCTGCGCCGCGGCCCGTACATGGCGGCGGGCGGCCTCGGCGGCCTTTTCGGGCGAGCGCTCCTCGATGGCCGCGGTCAGTTCCAGGTACTCCTGGAAGGACGCCTCCCTGCGACCGGGAATGGTCACGGAAAGGCTCCGCAGCGCGTGAATCCGGACGTGCAGGGCGCCCAGCGAGGCCTTCAGCAAGGAGTTCCGGGCGCCGTCGAGCAGCATTTGGTCGAACTCGAAGATCGACTTCAGCCGCCCTCCCTCGGGTGACTCCGGCTTGGCCTTCGCCACGAGCGCGGCCACTTCCTCGTCGGTGGCCCTGAGGGTGAACAGTTCGGCCGCCTTCGGTTCCAGGACATCCCTCATCTCGTAGATCTCCCGGACCTCGTCATGGCCCAGCAGGGACACCCGCACACCCCGGCTCGGCGAGGTCTCCACCAGCCCGAGCGTGTGCAGGTGCCGCACCGCCTCGCGAATGGAGGTCCGGCTCACACCGGTGAGTTCCATGAGTTCGCGTTCGGTGAGTCGGCGCCCCGGCGGCAGCAAGCCCTCCGCGATCGCCTCGCACACCTTGCGCACCACCCGCTCCGGGACCGACTCGGTCGGACGGTCGATGAGCAGATCGAGCTTCTCGGTTGCCACAATGCTCCCCTGACTTTGTCTGACATAATCCATCGTACGACTGACAAACAAGGGGGTCAACGATGACGCGTTCATGAGTCCGCCAGAAGTTCCATGACCCGGGCCGCCTGGAGCAAGATCCGGCATTCGGCCGGCGTCAGCTGCTGGGCGATGGCCTCTTCGAGCCATGCCTCGCGAACCGCCGGTATGCGGGACAGGAGTGCGCGCCCTTCGGCCGAGATCGAAATCAGGGTCTTGCGCCCGTCGCTCGCGTCCGGCTCGCTGGTGATCAGACCTTCCCGGCGCAGCGCGGCCACCGTCTCCCCCATCGACTGGCGCCGGACGTGCTCGGCCTCGGCCAGCCGGCTGACCGTCGTGGGAGCCTCGTCGGCGATCCGCTTGAGGGTGTTGAGCTGGGACCAGGTCCAACGGGCCTCGCTGGGCGTGGACTCGGCCCGCAACCGCGCGCGCAGCCGGCTCATCGCCCAGGGCAGCCGGTGCGCGACGTCGGGAGGAAGCGGTGCGGGCGCCAGCGAAGTGCGCCTTCCCGCCCCGCGCGGTGACGCGGCGGCCTTGTCGGTGATCAGCAACGGCTCGGTCGGTAGATGTGCCATCCGTGTCCACCTCGCTGTCTTGTCCGCTGGGTTCGTGGCATTGCGCCGGCAGAACGAGGACGTCGTCCTGCGGTGGAGATCCACGGCCGGGCGGCCGGGAAGCCTTCGTGTGACGTGGCGTCAGATACGCTCGATGATCGTGGCGTTCGCCATGCCGCCGCCCTCGCACATCACCTGGAGTCCGTAGCGGCCGCCGGTCGCCTCCAGGTGGTTGACCAGCGTGGCCAGCAGCCGGGTGCCGGAGGCGCCGAGCGGGTGCCCCAGCGCGATCGCGCCGCCGCGCGGATTGAGGCGGCCGGGGTCCGCGTGGAACTCCCGCTGCCACAGCAAGGGGACGGGGGCGAACGCCTCGTTGACCTCGTACGCGTCGACGGCGTCGAGCGCCAGTCCGGCGCGGGAGAGCACCTTGCGGGTGGCCGGCACGACCGCGTCGAGCATCAGCAGCGGGTCGGAGCCCGCGACGGCGAAGGTGTGGAAGCGGGCGCGGGGCCGCAGCCCGAGGCGGGAGGCGGCGGAGGCGCTCATGACCAGAGCGGCGGAGGCGCCGTCGGTCAGCGGTGAGGAGTTGCCGGCCGTGATACGCCACTCGATCTCGGGGAAGCGCTTCTCCGCCCCCGGGGTCGCGGAGAACGCGGGTCGGAGCCTCGCCAGGGCTTCCGGCGTGGTGGCCGGGCGAACCGTCTCGTCCACCAGGTGCCCGCCGACCGGCAGGATCTCGTGGTCGAAGCCCCCGATCGCCGCCGTGGCGGCGGCGCGTTGGTGGGAGCGGGCCGAGAACGCGTCCAGCTCCTCACGGCTGAACTTCCAGCCGGCGGCGAGAAGTTCGGCCGAGATCCCCTGCGGGACCAGGCCGCTTCGATAGCGGGTGGCCAGCAGTGCGCTGGGGGCGTCCTCAGTGTCGGTGCGGTCCGCGCCGTTCACGCCGTCCGCGCCCTTCACGCCGGCCGCGCCGTCCGCGCCGTTACCGCCGGAGCCGAGCGGGACTCGGCTCATCGACTCCACACCGCAGGCGATCACGACGTCGTATACGCCGGCCAGCACGCCCTGCGCCGCGAAGTGCGCGGCCTGCTGGCTGGAACCGCACTGCCGGTCGACGGTCGTCGCGGGCACCGATTCGGGAAACCCGGCGGCGAGCACCGCGGTACGCGTGATGTTCGCGCCCTGCTGGCCGACCTGCGAGACGCAGCCGCCGATCACGTCGTCGACGAGGGCCGGGTCGAGGCCGTTGCGCTCCACGAGGGCGCGCAGCACGAGGGCCAGCAGGTCGACCGGATGGTGACCGGACAGGGCGCCGCCGGGCTTGCCCTTGCCCGACGCGGTGCGCACCACATCGACGATGACGGCATCGTTCATCATGCGGGGCATGGGGGTCCTTCCCAGTCGGCGTGGGGTTCACGGAGGAAGAAGCGGGTTCAGGGGTGGCGGCCGCCAGGGGCGTTCGACGGCCCGCCGGACAGACGGTGGACGGACGGTGTGGACACCGGCCGGGCCGGTTGTCGACCTCTTGCGTCATCCTGATGTCATAAGATAGACATGTCAAGTGTACTCGGCCATGTCTAGTAGACAGCTTGATCGGCGAGGGAGTGGCCGAGCGCCTGCGCAGACCTGGGAGTAGTCGCACGACGAAGGAGCGCTTGCATGCCCCTGTCAGTGGAAGCACCCGATCCCGCTCAGCCCGTGGGCCGTGACCACCCGTCCCTGGACGCCATCAAGGGAATCCCGGTCATCGACGTGGACACCCACCTGACCGAACCCGGTGACCTGTGGACCTCCAGGGCGCCGGCGAAGTACAAGGACCTCGTGCCGCGTGTGTCGTTCCTGGACGAGGCGGACTTCTACACCACGATGGGCTGGACCCGCGACACCCACGAGCCGTCGCCGGTGTGGGTGGTCGAGGACGACATCGCGCTGGGGTTCGCCGGCGGCGGCAGCGTCATCAACAAGGACAACGAGAAGGTCAAGGGCTCGGAGTTCATCAAGTGGCCGCTGACCGACGTCTCACCGGGTGCGACGTTCGTCGAGCCGCGGCTGGCGATGATGGACGATGTCGGCATCTGGGCCCAGACGATCTACCCGAACGCGGTCGGTTTCGGCGGCCAGGGCTTCGCCAAGATCAGCGACCCGAAGCTGCGGCTGCTGTGTCTGACCATCTGGAACGACGTCATGGTGGAGATGCAACAGCAGTCCGGCGGCCGCCTGTTCGGCATGGGGATCGTGCCCTGGTGGGACGTCGACCTGGCGGTCGCGGAGGTCGAGCGCATCCACGCGCTGGGCATCCGCGGCGTCAACCTCAACGCCGATCCGCAGAACCAGGGCCTGCCGGAGCTGTCGGACTCCTCCTACACCCCGATGTGGGACGCCATCTCCGCCCTCGACCTGCCGGTGAACTTCCACATCGGTTCCAGCGTCTCGCAGATGAGTTACAGCGGCACCGGTCCGTGGCCGTCGATGAGCAACGACCAGAAGATCGCGGTCGGTTCGTCGCTGATGTACATGACGAACTCCCGGATCATCACCAACTTCATCTACTCCGGGCTGCTGGACCGCCACCCCAAGCTCAAGATCGTCTCCGTCGAGTCCGGTGTCGGCTGGATTCCGTTCCTCCTCGCGGCCCTGGACTACCAGGCCGCCGAGAACAACGTCGACCACCTCAAGCTCAGGCCCTCGGAGTACTTCCGGCGCCAGATCCACGGCTGCTTCTGGTTCGAGGAGGGCGAGTCCATGCTGCGGGACGTCGAGCGGGTCGGGGTCGACAACTGCATGTTCGAGACCGACTTCCCGCACCCGACCTGCCTGTACCCCCAGCCCCTGAACGGCATCGCCAGGACCTTCGCCGACACCGGCGCCCCCTGGGAGACGCGCAGGAAACTCCTCGGCGGCAACGCCGCCAAGGTCTACCACATCGACCTGCCGGACCACGTCTGACCTGAACCATCCCGGTCCGGCCGGCCATCCGCCAACACGCCCACCGCGCATGCGTGGCGCCATCGAGGAGGCCCCGAATGAGTCACGAGTCCTACCACGCGTCCGAGTCAGGGAGCATCGCCGGCCTGGTCGACGGCTCGATCACCCTCCGGCAGGACATCGGCGGGGGCCTGTCCCTGACCCTCGGACCCACCGGTCCGCCGGCTCTGCGCGACAGCACCGTGATCGAGATCGCGCTGACCGTCGAGGCGAAGTCGCAGTTGTCCCGGATGCTGCTCACCGGCTGCGGGGAAGCGCTGGATCTGCCGTGCCGGCTCGGTGTCCGCACCCCGTGGTTCTAGATCTCCGAGCACGGCCGGCGTGAGCGTCGGCCGGCCCGAGCGTCAACCGGTGAGACCGTACCGGCGACCGGCACCCGCCCCGACGCGAAGGCGAGGGGCGGCCACCGAGTGGTCCCGCCGGGCCGTCGGAGCCCGGCACGGGACTCCTGGTTCCGGGTTCCGACGACAACCGCCCGACAACGCAACGAGCCCGGCGCTGCATCCAGACGGCGCCGGGCCGCACGGCGTGGCCCCACTCCCCCGTCGCGAGGTCGGGCGCGACCGGGGCGCGAACCGGGCGACGCGCACCCGCGGTTCGCCGGCAGAGGCCGGCGCGACCCAGCCCTGGCCGGAGAGGTTCACCGGTTCGCGGCGCCCGGCACGGCGCTAGCTGTCGGCGAGGCGCTCCATGATCTGCGCCGCCTGGTCCAGCGTGCGGCGGTCGGCGAGCGAGAGGTGCTCCTCGATGGCCGCCTCGAGCCAGGTCTCCCGCATGACCGGGATGCTCGAGATCAGCTTGCCGCCCTTCTCCGTGATCGAGATCGGCGTCTTCCGCCCGTCCTTGGGGTCCGATCCGCGTACCACCCAGCCTTGGGCGAGGAGAGCGGAGACCGTCTCGGCCATCGACTGGGGGCGGACGTGCTCCGCCACGGCAAGCTCGCTGATCGTGGCCGGCCCGTCCTGGGCGAGGCGACTGAGCACGGCCATCTGCGGCCACGTCCACGTCAGCTCCGTGTCCCGCGGAGCGGACTCCGTCCGCAGTCGTGCGCGCAGCCGAACCATCGCGTGCGGAAGCCGGCGAGCGACATCGCGGGGAAGTGGTGCCGTCATGAAGCTGAAGTGTACCCACCCCGGCCTGCGCATACCGCCAGGCCACCTGCACAAATATGCTCAGGTAATCTGTTCAGGTAGCCTGGTTATATTCGAGCCGAAGGCGCCGTCGCCCCTACGCGACCGCGCAGGCCGTTCCCCCTCTGCGACATGAATCCGCGACATGAAGGAGCCAAGTCCCGTGGCTGAATCCACGAGCACTTCGACGAGCACGTCAGCCGACGACCTCAGCGTCACGTCCCGTCGGACGGCGCTGATGCTGATGGACTACCAACCCGCCGTCCTGACCCACGTCCCCGACCCGGAGGCCCTGCTGAAGAGCGCCCAGGTCGCCATGGAGTGGGCGCGCACGCACGACGTGAAGGTGGTGTTCGTGCGGGTGGCGTTCGCGACGGAGGACTACGACGCGATCCCTCACCACCACAAGGCGTTCGCGTCGGCGAAGCGGGGACGGCTGCTCCCCGACGGCGATCCGTCCCTGGCGATCCACCCCTCCCTGGAGGTGCGCGACGGCGACATCGTCGTCCGCAAGACCCGCTTCGGCGCCTTCAGCACCACCGATCTGCACGCCCTGCTCGGCGACGAGTCGATCGACACGCTCGTGATGGGCGGCATCTCGACGGCCGGCGTCGTGCTCTCCACCGTCCGCGAGGCATCCGACCAGGACTACCGGATCTTCGTCCTCTCCGACGCCACCGCCGATCCCGACGACGAGGTGCACCGGGTCCTCATCGAGAAGGTCCTGACCCGTCAGGCGGACATCATCACCACCTCGGAACTGGACGAGCTCTTCGCCGACGCCTGATCGGCGCCCGCCGCTTCCCGCGGCGGACGGCCGACCTAATGGACAGGCTGCCTGAACAGGACACCTGTACAGGCAGCCTGTCCATTTGCTATCCTGGAGGCATGCCGAACGGCGGACGTGGCCGAGCAGGACTCGGCGACCGACGCGGTGGACCCTGCGTGTCCACGAACCGGCGACCTGACGGCGGCGTCCGCGGGCAGTCCGGCGCCCTCAGCCGGCGGCCGGCTCACCGCCCCCCACCCGGGTGACCTCGGGCAGGACGGGACGGGCCGGGCCGGCGATCGAGACCGCTCAGCAGGTGCGGGCAACCGGCCGCACCGGTGCGGCGATCACTATGTGGAAGGACACATCCATGTCATCGTCACAGAGAACGGAACCTGACGTGCACGGGGAGGCCGCGGCCGACGGGCCCGACGCCGACCGGCAACGCAGGGCGTACTCGTGGCGGTTCGTCACCCCGCTCCTCATGAGCTCGGTGCTCAATCCGGTCAACAGTTCCCTCATCGCCACGGGCCTGGTGCCCATCGCCCACGCCATGGGCGTGTCGGTCGGGCGGACCGTGGTCCTGGTCTCCACGCTCTACCTGGCCAGCTCGATCGCCCAACCGACCGCCGGCAAGCTCGCCGAGCAGCTCGGTCCGCGGCGCATCTTCGTCGCCGGCATCCTGCTGGTGCTCGTCGGCGGCGTCGTCGGCGGCGTCGGCCAGAACCTGGCGACGCTGATCGTCGCGCGGGTCCTCATCGGGGTCGGCACCTCGGCCGGATATCCCGCGGCGATGGTGATCATCCGTCGCCGCGCGATCTGGGCCGGGATGAGCCAGCCACCGGGCGGAGTGCTCGGCGGCCTGTCCATCGCCGGTACGGTCACGGTCGCCATCGGCCCGCCCATCGGCGGCGTCCTGCTGGCGGCGTTCGGCTGGCGCTCGGCCTTCCTGGTCAATCTCCCGATCGCCCTTCTCGCCCTGGTGCTGACGATGGCGTGGGTTCCCAAGGACGAACCCCTGGACCGCCTGCCGCTGCGCGTGCTGGCGAGCCGCATCGACGTCACCGGCATCGCGCTCTTCGGCGGCGCCATGAGCTCCCTGCTGGTGTTCCTGCTGGCGCTGCCCACCATGGACTGGATTCCCCTGGTGATCGCGGTCGCGCTGGGCGGCGCGCTCGTGTTCTGGGAGCTGCGGGCGGCCACGCCGTTCATCGACTTCCGCCTGTTCGCCTCCAACCTGCCGCTGAGCCGCACCTATCTGCGCTGCGCGCTGACGCTGCTGGCCTGCTACACCGTGCTCTACGGCATCACCCAGTGGCTGGAGGTGGCCCACGGTCTGTCGACCATCGACGCCGGACTGGCGCTGCTTCCCATGGGCATCGTCGCCGCGGTCGTGTCGCGGCCGATCGCCGCTCGCAACCTCGTCCGCGGTCCGCTGATCCTCGGCGCCGCGTGCCTGGTCCTGGCCTCGGGCGCGGTCATGATGTTCAGCTCCCAGACGCCCATCGTGGCCATCATCGGCGTCACCCTGCTGTTCGCGATCGCGCTGGGCGGCACCAGCGTGTCCAACCAGACCGCGCTCTACGTCCAGGCCCCCGCCGACCAGGTGGGAACCGCGGCCGGGCTGTTCCGTACCGTCGGGTACCTCGGCTCCACCGCTTCGTCGACGATCACCGGGATCGTCTTCCGGCACAACGTCTCCGACTCCGGCCTGCACGTGGTCGCCGTCATCCTCGCCGGCGTCAGCGTCGTCGTCCTGGTGCTGACCGTCCTCGACCGGGCCCTGAAGGCCCCGAGGACCTCGTCACCCCACGGCAAGCACACCGCGACCCGGCTCCAGCCCCACCAGCCCTCGGCCAAGTGAGCGCACCGGCGGCCGTCCGACCGACACGCACGGCAGCGGCGGCGCGACCCGTTGCCCGACCAGGTTTGGTGCGATCGCGACGACGGCCGCCGGCGGCGCATCCCCGGGACGGCGCAGCCCGTCCCGTCGCGCACGTCACCCGGCACCACCTTGCCACACCGGAGGTAGACATGTTAAGTATGAGTAGTCATGGCTAGTAGATATCTGCTCAGGTATCGAAGCAATGGCCGGGCGCGGAGCTATCAAGGAGTTGCATATGACGACCAGTGCACCTCTCACCACGTCGGTTATCACCACGTCGGTGGAAGCGGCCACCACCGAGTCGTCCACGGCGGAGCAGGCGGCCGAGTGGAGGTGGTGCGAGTTCGCCGGGATCGCCCTTCCCGCCGCACCGCGACAGGTCGGCCGGGTCCGTCGCTACGTGGCGCGGGTGCTGTCCGTCTGGGGGATACAGGGCGATGACCAGGAGCGGCTGGTCCTGATCAGCAGCGAGCTCGCGGCGAACGCGGCCCTGCACGGACGCACCGACCTGCACGTGCGCCTGGCGCATCGGGCGTGCGGCGCGGTCCGCCTGGAGGTCGTCGACACCGGTGCCCGCCGGCCCGTCCTCCCCCCGCGCGAGGAGGACGAGCACGGCCGCGGGCTGGAGATCGTGGCTGCCCTCGCCGAGTGCGTGAGCACGACGCGTACGGCCGACGGAACCCGCGTCATCGTCGAGGTGTGCACCGACGCCACGTCCGCGTGCGGGTGGTAGCGCCCGTGTTACCCGACGTCGGCGAGCGCGAACTCGTTCACGTGTCCGTGCGGCCTGGCCGTGCGACCGGGGTCGGGTGGGAGGTCCGGGTCGAAGTGGCGCTTGGGCACGTGGGCGATGGAGTCGAAGAGCGCGCCCCGGCGGACCAGTTCCATCGTCCGGAAGTCGAACTGCGAGCCGCCCACGGAGATCTCCGACCGGGTCGGGCCGTAGTCCAGGACCAGGTCGGCGGCGGCGAGGATCTCGGGCTGGATCTCCTCCACCCGGTGCTTCACGCCGGTGCCGGTGAGGTTCGCCGACGTGCCGAAGACAGGGTGGAGGTGCTCGAAGTTCAGCTGCTCCACCCGCGCCAGCAGCGGCCCGCCCGGGTTGCGGGCCGGGCCGCCCGCAGAACGGCTGGCTGGTGGGTGGGTGCAGAGGCGCGGGCGGGGCCGGGCCCGCGGTCAGATGTCGCCCAGTTCGTGGACCCACAGGTCCCAGACCCGATCGGTGACCTTGTCGACGGTCGCCGCGACATCCCGCGCTTCGTCGGTGGGCTGGTAGGTGACCGGGCCGAGCGCGAGCGACTGGAGCTGGATGCGGGCGTTCTCCCTCGCGTAGACGGCGCGGTAGACCGCCTGCCGGAGGGACGCGCCGACGACCGATACGCCGTGCCACCGCATCAGCACCAGCGGCGCCGCACCGAGGGACGCGGCGAGTTCGTCGCCGACCTGCGGGGTGTCGATCAGCTTCCCCGTCGGGACGCCGTCGACCTCGAACCCCGGCGCCCCCTCGCCCAGGAAGGCGCTCGCGTGCAGCAGCGGGAGCAGCTGGGTGTCGGTGACGGTGAACGGGATCAGGTCGGGCGCGTGGCTGTGCACCACGGCCGCGACGTCCGGGCGCGCACGGTAGATGCCGGAGTGGATGTGGCGTTCCAGGTAGGTGGTCTCGCCGGTGATGCTCTCGCCGGTGTCGACGTCGAGCTCCAGCAGGTCGTCGCGGGTCACGACGGCGGGCGCGAGCGGGCGGGCCAGGAGGAACCGGTCAGGGCTTCCGGGCTTGCGCACGCTCACGTGGCCCCAGCCGTCGACCACGCCTCGGGCGGCGAGGATGCGGTTGGCCGTCACGAGTTCCCCGCCGAGCGGGTCGGGGTCGGTCACTGTGGCTCCTTTGCCGGTGGTGCCGTCGGGGGCGGGGGCGCGGTTACTTGGGACCGCGGTCGAGTTGCAGGATCTTGACGGCTTCCGCCGGCGTGGCCGGGCGCCTGCCGAAGGTCCGGGCGATCTGGACGGCCTGCTCGACCTGCTCGTGGTTGTGACGGGCGACCGAGCCGTCCGCGAGGTAGATGCTCTGCTCGAAGCCGACCCGGATGCACTCGAAGCCGAGAGCCAGGGCCAGGGTGATCGCCTCGACCGCCTCGTGGCCGCCACCGCAGTGGTTGCGGATCGCGTTCGGGTACATGCGCTTCGCCTCCTCCTGCAGGTACAGGAAGGTCCGGTGGTCCGGCACGAAGGACGGGATGATCGGCATCAGCAGCGCGATGTACGGGGACGACGGGTCGACGCCTTCCTCGGACAGGTACCGCTGGAGCCGGTGCAATGCGCTGACGTGCGGGATCTCGAACTCGATCGTCGAGCCGCGGCCGTAGACCGTCTTGAGGGTCTCCTTCAGGAAGCGACCGGAGTTGCGGAAGGACGCCTCCTCGGGGAATCCCCCCTCAGGGTCGTAGAAGTCGATGGAGACCGTCATCGCGCCGTAGTAGTCCGGCGTCTCCTTCAGGTTCAGCAGGGCCAGCCGCTCCTCGTCCGGCGGGAAGAAGTGCTCGCCGGTCTTCGGGTCGACCCGGTAGCCGATGCCGTTCGTGGTCTGGATCAGCAGGCCGGTCTCTTTCCGCACCCTGCGGATGATCTCGTTGTAGACAGCCGGGTCACCGGTGTTCCGGCCCTCGGCGTTGCGTCCGTGGAAGTGCAGGACGGTCGCGCCGGCGGCTTCGCACCGCACCGCCTCCTCGACGATCTCCTCCAGCGTGACGGGAACGGTGGCCCCGTCACGGCTCTGCTGGGCACCCCCGTTCACGGCGGCAACGATCACAACAGGCTCTTCAGCCATGCGCCCTCTCCCTTGGGATTCGTTTCGATGTGGCGTCTGGGATTCGTTTCGATGCGGCGCGCTCGCGTCTGCCGTTCGCACATCCACGGGGCCGCGCGTGGGGCGAGCGCCCCTGGGCCGTTCGTCGGCCGTCAGTCGGCCGGGCGACGAGCGCTTCAGCTGCTCAGTCGCTATGGTCAGCAAAGAGTTTGTCTGACGTACGTCATACTATGACAGACACAATTCCCGGTCAACGGGGCGGAATTGGGTTTCCGGTCATCAACGGCCAAAGGTTCTCGCTTCCTTTGGCCAGCACCCGCCGTCCGATCACGGCATTCCAGTAGGCCTCGCTGCCGTCTTCCTCCCGCCATGCCCACAGCCGGGTGGTGGCCAGCCGCAGCTCGTGTTCCAGCGTGAACCCGATGGCGCCGAGGACCTGGTGAGCGATCCGCGCGACCGTGCCCGCCGCCTCGCTGGTCCGCGCCTTCGCGCAGGCGATCGCGAACTCGGCGTCCCCGCCGGCGAATTCCGTCCGGGCCGCGATCCGCACGGCCGCCTCCGCGGCGGCCCGGCCGGCCGCGACCTCCGCCGCGGCCAGCGCCATCTGCTGCTGGACGGCCTGGAACCTGCCGATCGGCCGGCCGAACTGGACCCGCTCCCCCGCGTAGCGCACCGACAGCGCCAGGGCCCGCCCCGCCGCACCGGCCAGCAGCAACGCCCGGAACAGCGCCGCGCGCCGCGCCAGCAGCTCGCCGGTGCCGGCGGGCACCGTCACCGTGTCCACCGCGGCGTCCAGCACCAGTTCGTCCCTCGGCTCCCCGGCCACGTTGCCGCCGTGCCGGAGTGCGGACGGGTCGATCTGGACGGTCAGCACGTGCTCGACGTCATCCTGATCGGCCAGCAGCAGCACCGCGAGGGACGCGTACCGGCCCCACCCGATCCGCGGCACCGCCCCGGTCGCCACCATCCCCCGCGGCGTGACCCGCAAGGCGACCTGCTCGGCGGTGGCCGCGGCCACCGCGAGCGGCCCGGCCGGAACCGGCGCTCCCGCCGTGTGCAGCAGCCAGGCGGACAGCTCGGTCTCGGCCAGCGGCACCGGCGCCGCCGCCTCGCCGGCCGCCAGCAGCACGGTCGCGACATCGGCCAACTGCCCCCCGCTGCCGCCGGCCTGCTCGGGCAGGCCCAACCGCACCAGCCCGAGTTCGGTCAGCGTGGACCACAGTTCCGCCGGCCACCCCTTGTCCACGTCAGCGGGGTGCGCGGCGAGTACGTCGCGCACGACCTCCCACAGTTCCCGGTTGATGCTCATCGCAGCCCCATTCCCCGTGCCACCACGCCTCGCAGGATCTCGTTGGTGCCGCCGCGCAGGGTGAAGCCCGGCGCGTGCAGCACCGCTTCGGCCAGCAGGCGCGCGAAGTCGCCCCCACCGGGGTCGGGTGGGGTGGCCACCAGCAGCCGGGCCGCGTCGATGACCTCGCTCTCGAAGCGCGTGCCCAGGTCCTTGACGACGGCGGCCGGCACGTCGACCGAGCCACCCGCGGCGAGCGCCGCCGCGATGCTGATCGAGAGCCGGCGCAGCGTCCAGACCCGCGACACCAGCGAACCCAGCTCGCGCAGCCCGGCCGCGCCGAGGCGATCCGCACCCGCGGCCGCCAACTCTCCGACCAGGGCGGTCAGCAGGGGGAACGTCGAGAGGAACCGCTCCGGGCCGCTGCGTTCGAAGGCCAGCTCCGAGGTCACCTGGTGCCATCCGGCGCCGATGTCGCCCAGCACCTGCTCGTCGGGCACGAAGACGTCCTCCAGGACCACCTCGTTGAAGTGGTGGGCGCCGGTGAGCAGCCTGATCGGCCGGATCGTCACGCCGGGCGAGCTCAGATCCACGATGAACTGGCTCAACCCGCCGTGCCGGTCGCCTTCTTGCGGCGGGGAGCTGCGGGCCAGCACGAAGAAGGCGTGCGCGTGGTGCGCGCCGGACGTCCACACCTTGGTGCCCGACAGCAGCCACCCGCCGTCGGTCGGCCTGGCCCGGGTCCGGACCGACGCGAGATCCGAACCGGAGTCCGGTTCGCTCATGCCGATCCCGAAGTAGAACTCCCCGGCGGCGATCCGCGGCAGGTAGTGCCGCTTCTGCGCCTCGGTGCCGAAGCGCAGAAGCGACGGCCCGATCTGCCGGTCGGCGATCCAGTGTGCCGCGACCGGCGCGCCCGCGGCGAGCAGTTCCTCGGTCACCACGTAGCGGGCCAGTGCGTCGCGGCCCTGCCCGCCGTACCGCGTCGGGAAGGTCATGCCCAGCCAGCCGCGGGCACCCAGTTCCCGGCTGAACTCCTCGTCCCAGCCGGACAGCCACGCGTCGCAGTGCGGCACGATGCGGCCCCCGGCGCGCCGCCGCGCCACGAAGTCACGCACCTCGGCGCGCAACTGCTCTGCTTCCGGGGGTAGTTCCGCCGAGGGCGGGACCCATTCCAGCCCAGCTGCAACACTCACCGGCTGATCCTTTTCGCGAGGTGGGGTGGTTCTGCGGGCAGTGGGCTCCTGGCGCCGAGCCTTGCGCCGCCCGGGATCGGTTCCCCCCGGGCGGCGGTGGTGCGGCTAGGAGCCGGTCGCGGTGGTCGGACGGGGGCGCCAGAAGATCAGCAGTTGGGCCAGCCCGCCCACGATCCCGAGGCCGAAGGTCAGCAGCAGGGAGAGCCAGCCGGCGCCGAGGATTCCCAGCGCCCGGTCGACGGTCAGCCGACCGCCGCCGCAGCCGCCGAGGCAGATCGCCGCGACGCCGAGGACGAGTACGTACTCGTATCCCTCGCCCGGACGGAAGATGAAGAAGCCGTTGCGGGCGTGGGCGGTGGCGAAGGCGACCACCATCGTGGCGAGCAGGCCGGCGGCCGCCAGGGGGGTCAGGAGCCCGACGGCGAGCAGCAGCCCGCAGCCGAGTTCGGTCAGGCTGGCCATCCAGGCGTGCAGGCGTCCGGGGCGCATGCCCAGGCTCTCGAACCACCGCCCGGTGCCGGCGATCCGCCCGCCGCCGAACACGTGGTTCCCGCCGTGCAGGACGAACACGGTCCCGACCGCGACGCGCAGCACTCCGACCGCGATATCCGTGGCCTCAACGGCACTCAAGAGACATCTCCTCGCCTCCGCCTTCGTATCCACAACGTTCGGCCGCACTCGCTAGCACATCGATGTCTACTAGACATGGTCCAGTGGGCTTGACATGTCTACCTTACGTCATCAGGATGACGCAAGAGGTCGACGCACTGCACGAGCCGGAGAGCCGTTCGGTCGCGTTCGCACAGCGCGCGGGTCACAGAGCCGCCGCCCGCACGTGGGACCTGGCAGAAGAAGGGGACAACATGTCTACGACCGCGCCCGACACATCGACGTTCACCGGTTATCTCGGGGCGATCCGCGTACTCGAGATCGGCGACGAACTGGGCGAGTACTGCGGCAAGGTACTTGCCGGCCTGGGGGCCGACGTCGTTCGTGTCGAACCGCCGGACGGTGAAGTGACGCGCTCGTACGGGCCGTTCCACCAGGACGTGCCGGATGCGGAGCGCAGCCTCTACTTCTGGCACTACAACCTGGGCAAGCGCTCGGTGGCCCTGGATCTGGACACCCCGGCAGGACAGGCGGACCTGCGGACGCTGGCCGGGACGGCCGACGTGGTGATCGACTCGCGTCCGCGCGGCTACCTGGACGCCCGGGGTGTGGGGTACGAGGACCTGGCGACGGTCAACGCGGGGCTCATCTGGGCGCGCATCACCCCGTTCGGCGACACCGGACCGTGGGCCGACTTCCGGTCGAGCGACCTGGTCCACCTGGCGCTGGGCGGGATGATGATGAACTCCGGGTACGACCCGGACCCGGAGGGGTTCTACGACACGCCCCCGGTGGCGCCGCAGATGTGGCAGGCGTACCACATCGCGGGCGAGATGACCGTCATGGGGATCGTCGCGGCGCTGAACTACCGGCTGACGTGCGGGAAGGGCCAGTTCCTGTCGACCGCGGTACACGAGGCGGTCAGCAAGAACACCGAGAACGACCTGCCCAACTGGATCTACCAGCGTCAGACCCACCTGCGCCTGACCTGCCGTCACTCGATGCCGGCGGCCAGCGGTCCGGCGCTGTCGGCCACGAAGGACGGCCGCTACCTGCTGCCGTACCGCACCTACCTCAAGAGCGCGCTGAGTCCTTGGGACGGCACCGTCGCGCTCCTGAAGGACTTCTCCTTCCAGGCCGACCTGGAGGACGAGAAGTACAACGACGAGGACTACCGGTTCTCACCGGAGGCGATCGAGCACATCCAGGTGCAGACCGACAAGCTGGTCTCCCGGCTGCTGTTCGACCGCGATCTGTGGCGGCTGGCCCAGGCCAGGAACCTGCCGTGGGCGCCGGTGCGCCGCCCGGAGGAGAACATCGACGACGATCACTGGAAGGCCCGGGACGCCTTCACCGAGGTGCACCACCCCGAACTGGACCAGTCGTTCGTCTACACCGGAGCCAAGTGGCTTGCCCAGGACGTGCGGTGGCAGCACGGGCCGCGCCCCCCGCTGATCGGGGAGCACACCGCGTCGGTCCGCGAGGAGTGGACCGCGAGCGCCGTCAAGCACGACCGGGTGCACGTCCGGGAGGCTTCGAAGCGACCGCCGTTGACCAGCGCGCGCGGCAAGCCGTTCGCGCTGTCCGACGTCCGGGTGATCGACCTGAGCTGGATGCTGGCCTCCGCCGGCGCCGGCCGCTTCCTCAGCGCTCTGGGCGCGGAGGTCATCAAGGTCGAGCACGAGTCCCGGTGGGACGGCATGCGATGGAGCCGCGGCATCGCACCCGAGGGCGGCCGTGCCGCGCGCGACGCGGCGACCGGCCCGCTCGACGCGCCGAAGGTGCGGACGCCGAACCAGAGCGGGGTCTTCATGGAGATCAACTCCGGCAAGCTCGGGACCACGCTGAACCTGAAGAACCCGCGGGCCCGCGAGCTGCTGGAGGAGCTGATCCGGGACGCGGACATGGTGGTCGAGGGGTTCTCGCCCGGCACGATGAAGCGCATGGGCCTGTCGTACGAGAGGCTCAAGGAGATCAATCCCGGCATCATCTACGTCCAGCAGTCCGGGTTCGGCGAGGTCGGCACCTACGGCCGCGCCCGGGCGTACGGGCCCACCGCGGCGGCCGTCTCCGGCATCAGCGAGATGTCCGGGCTGCCGGAGCCGTACCCGCCGGCCGGGATCGGCTACTCCTACCTGGACTGGTTCGGCGCCTACAACATGGCCAACGCGATGCTGGCCGCGCTGTACCGGCGCAACGTGACCGGACTGGGGTGCCACATCGACGCCTCCCAGGGAGAGACCGGCCTGTACCTGACCGGTACGGCGATCCTGGACTACTCGGTCAACGGCCGCCGCTGGCAGCGCTACGGCAACCGGTCGCCGTACAAGCCGGCCGCCCCGCACGGCGCGTACCGCACGGCGGGCAGCGACCGCTGGATCGCGCTGGCGTGCTTCAGCGACGAGCAGTGGACGGCGTTGGTGGACGTCCTGGACTGCCAGGACCTGGCGGCCGACGAGCGTTTCACGACGCTGGAACAGCGGCTGGAGCACCAGGACGAGCTCGACGAGCTGATCACGCGGGCCACCCAGGAGTGGGAGGGCTACGCGTTGATGGCGGCGCTCCAGGAGCGCGGGTTCCCGGCCGGGGTCTGCCAGAACGCCCAGGACCGCTACGAGACCGATCCTCAGCTCAGGGCCCTGGAGTGGCTCGTCGAGCTCGAGCAGCCCGAGATCGGCCGCTGGCCGGCCAGGGAGATGCCCACCCGGATGTCGCTCACCCCGCCGTATGCCGGCGGCCGGCTGAACCGCTCCGGCCCCAGCTACGGCCAGGACAACGACTACGTCTACAAGGAAGTCCTCAAGCTCGACGAGGACACGATCGAGAGTCTGCGCGAGGACGGCGCGCTCTGACGTCGCCTGCCGCCGGCTGCCTGAGCCGGCCGGATTCGAGGAGGACCAATGGTCGACCGGCAGCCGTTCCGGAACGCGGTGGCGATCGTCGGGTACGGCATCACGAAGTCCCGCCGCCACGCCGACGTACCCGTCGGCAGCCTGGCCGTGGAGACCGCGGACCAGGCGATCGAGGACGCCGGGCTGACGCGCGCGCAGATCGACGGGGTGGCGACTGGCACGAGCATGCCGGCGTACGGCAGCGCGCGGGTGCTGCGGGCGGGGCACGGCTTCGTCGACTCGGGATTCCTGCGGGAGCACATGGCGCTGGACACCTCGTGGTCCTACGACGACGTGTCCTTCCCGCCGGCGCTCGTGCGCGCCGTGCAGGCGGTCGCGTCAGGGGCGGCGCACCACGTGCTGGTCAACAGGACGCTGTTCAATCCGGCCGGCCGTTACAACTCGTTCGGCCGGAGCGCCGCCGCCGGAGCCGCCCAGTGGACCGCGCCGTACGGCTACGTGGTCGGGACGTCGGGCATCGCGATGCCCTACATGGAATACCAGCAGCGCTACGGCATGCGGCGCGAGCACATGGCGCCGCTGGCCCTGCGGATTCGCCGGAACGTCCAGGCCGTTCCGGAGGCGTACTGGCACGGCACCGAGCTGACCTTCGACGGCTACATGAACTCCCGGATGATCAGCGAGCCGATGTGCCTGTTCGACAACGACATCCCCGTCGACGGGGGCGGCTCGTTCATCGTCACCACGGCCGAGCGGGCCGCGGACATGCCCCACGCGCCGGTCTACATCACCGACTGGGGGCTGGTGCAGGACACCTACCGGCCGGCCCCCGGCACCCTGGGCTCGCTCGACGCCATGTACGAGCCGACGCGGGTGATGGCCGGGAAGCTGTGGAACCGGTCCGGCTGGAAAGCCTCCGACGTGCGGGTCCCCCAGTTCTACGACGGCTTCCTGCCGCTGGTGCTGTGGTGGATGGAGTGCCTGGGCTTCTGCGGTGTCGGCGAGGCGTGGCAGCTGGTCCAGGGCGACCGGATCGACCCGAAGGGCGACTTCCCGCTGCTGTCCGGTGGCGGCAACCTCGGGTGGGGCCGGATTCACGGCATCCCGCACGTGCTGGAGAACTACCTGCAACTGTCCGGGCGCGCGGGAGCACGACAGATCGACGACGCCACCAGCGGGATCGCGACGTACAGCGTGCCGGGCTACGCGGACGCCACGGCGATTCTCTTCAGCTCCGACCGGTCGTCCTGAGCCGGTGCGCACCCAGGAGGTGACACGATGACCGAGTACGCCAAGCCGGTTCCCGTCCCGGACGAGGACACCGCGCCGTTCTGGGAAGCCGCCCGCCGACACGAGCTGGCCTTCCAGCGCTGCGACCACTGCGGCACCTACGCCCATCCGCCGGTGCGGTTCTGCCGCGGCTGCCACGACGTGACCGAGCCGTCGTTCGGCTTCGCCACGATCACCCCCCGCGGCAGGATCGTGAACTGGACGGTCATCCATGACGCGATGGTGCAGGGCTTCGCCGGCGACGCGCCCTGGGTGCACGCTCTGGTGTCCTTCGACGACCAGCCCGGTCTGACCTTCGCGGCGACCCTGATCGACGGCGTCGGTGACGGGCTGAAGCTCGGCGCCGCGGTCGAAGTGGTCTTCAAGGACGTCTCCCGCGACGTCACGCTGCCGCTGTTCAAGCTCGCCTGACAGCCCGTCGAACGGGACGGCGGGACCGGCGGGAACGACGCGGCCCCGAAATCGCGGAAACCGGTCCCGCGCCGACGCCGGCGCCCGACCAGCACCTCGCCGGTGGACCACCCGGTCCACCGGCCCCCACCACCGGTCGGGCTCCATGAACAGCCCCGGAAGGGAACTCCCGTTGGGATCGGTCGAGATCGCCATCGATCAGAACATCGCCACCCTCACCTTGAACTCCCCCGCCACGCGCAACGCGCTCGACCCGGCCCTGGCCGGTGAGGTCGTCGAAGCGTGCGACCTGATCGAGCGGCGTTCCGACGTCGGCGCGGCGGTGGTGCGCGGCGCCGGAGGCACGTTCTGCTCCGGTGCCGTCCGCGAGGTGCTGGCCCACGCCGGCGAGGACCCGGCCGAACCGGGGCGCTTCGATGAACTCGGCGTCATCTACGAGGCGTTCACACGGATCGGCACTCTGCGGGTGCCGACGGTCGCCGCCGCGTGCGGCGCTGTCGTCGGGGCCGGCGTCAACCTCCTCCTGGCCACCGACCTGCGGATCGTCGCGCAGGACGCCCGCATCCTGTCCGGGTTCATGCGGATCGGCATCCATCCCGGCGGCGGCCACTTCACGCTCCTCGGGCGGGCCGCCGGTCCCGAAGCGGCCGCGGCGATCGGCCTGTTCGGGGAGGAGGTCTCGGGCACCCGGGCCAGGGAACTCGGCCTGGCCTGGGACGCGGTGCCGAGCGCGCAGGTGGACACCAGGGCCCGGGAGCTGGCCGCCCGGGTGGCGGCGGACCCCGAACTGGCCCGGCGCGCGCTGGCGTCCCTGCGCGGCGAACTGGGCCCGCCGATGCTGCCGTGGCCGGCCGCGGTCGCGGTGGAACGCGGCCCACAGATGTGGTCGTTGCGCCGCCGGCACGGCTCGAACACCGCCGGCTAGTGCCGCGGCGGGCACCCCACACACCAGCAAGGTCCGCCACGCGGGACGCGCGTGGGCAGGCAGACCGAAGGAGTTCTGCATGAGATTCGTACTGATCCACGGTGGCTTCCACGGCGCGTGGTGCTGGAGCCGGACGATCCCCGAGCTGGAACGGCTCGGGCACGAGGCGATCGCCATCGACCTGCCGGGGCAGGGGGCGCGCCGGGAGGAGCGCTCGACGCTGGGCGATCGCCGGGACGCGATCGTCTCGGTGCTCCAGGCCGGCGACGTCCTGGTCGGGCACTCGGCCGGCGGCTACGACATCACCACGGCCGCCGACGCGGCGCCGGAACGGGTACGGCACCTGGTGTACCTGGCGGCCGGCCTGCCGCTGGAGGGGCGCACCCTGCTCGATGTCACCGGCGGTTCGGCCGATGACGACGGCGACGGCGCGGTCAGCGAGCTGATGACGGATGAGACCGGCATGTCCGGGTTCACCCGCCCGAACGCCCGCGGCCGGATGGAGGTCATCGACTTCGAGGGCGTCCGCGACTTCTTCTACCACGACTGCGACGAGGCGACCGCGCGCTGGGCGTTCGACCAGCTGTGCCCGGCGCCGGTGGAGTTCCTGACCGAGCCGGTGACCCTGCCCCGGTTCTGGGCGGCCGACCTGTCCCGCAGCTTCATCCAGTGCGCGCAGGACCGGGCGGTACCGCCCGCGATGGCCGCGCAGGTCATCGAGCGCCTCGGCGTCGAGCCGCTGACGATCGACTCCTCGCACTCACCGCACCTCAGCCGGCCGCGTGAACTGGCCGCACTGCTGGTGCACGCCACCGGCACCAAGCCGCTCCGGGCGATCCGCGGGTCGTGACGGCCGACGGTGAGGGTGGGTCCGGTGTCCAGGCCGGCCCCACCGTCACCGTCACCGTTGGCCGACGCCGGCCAGGGCGAAGAACTCCGCTCGCGCGCCGGCGTTCTCCCGCGGCGCTCCGTGCAGAGCGGAGGTGATCGTCCGGGAGCCGGCGGACTGTACGCCCCGCAGGGTCATGCAGGTGTGCTCCGCCTCGATCACCACGCCCACCCCTCTCGGAGCGAGGTTCTCCAGCAGCCAGTCGGCGACCTGCTTCGTCAGGCGCTCCTGCACCTGCAGCCGGCAGGCGTAGTGCTCCACGACCCGGGCCAGTTTGGAGATCCCGACGATCCGCTCACCGGGGAGATAGCCGACGTGCGCGCGTCCGTGGAACGGCAGCAGATGGTGCTCGCACAGCGACCGGAAGGGGATGCCCTTGGCCAGCACGAGCTCGTCGTATCCCTGGTCGTTGGGGAAGGTCGTCACCAGGAACGGACGCGGTGTGAGGAACTCCTGGAGGGCCTGGGCCACGCGGCGCGGCGTCTCCTGGAGCTCCTCGTTCGCGGGGTCCGCTCCTACCGCGGCGAGCAGCCGGCGCACGGCGTCGCGGGCGGCGTGGACGTCGATGGGTGGGAGCGGTGAGGTGAATTCGGCCGCGTCGCGGACCGCCATGGTGTTGGTCAAAGCTTGCTCCTCACCTGTCGTGATCCGTCCGTGCAGCGAGTGGCACGCCCTCGCGCCGGTTGTCCCCGCGCCGGTTGTCCCCCGCCGCGGACCGTCGCCTAGGCCTGCTGCTGGCTCTCGTCGGCGGGCCAGTGGCCGTAGGAGAGGGCCTCGGTCTGCTGCCACCACGCCTTGGCCGGCACGTCGCCGTCGTTGAGGTACACGTGCGGGACGGACGATTCGAAGGCGGCCACGTCGCCGACCTTGAGTTCGTAGCTCTGGAAACCGAGCTTCAGCGTGAGGGTGCCCTCGTAGATGAAGCAGAGTTCGGTCCCGCCGTGCCGGATGAGCGATCCGTCCGTCGAGGACGCCGTTCCCGGCGGCAGCGTGACGACGAAGCTCTCGATCCCGCCGCCGAGGATGCCGGTCGGCAGTTGGGAGAGGACCACTCCCCCGGTCATGCGGAGTTCCGCGAAGGACCCGGCGCGGAATACCGGGCCGCCGGGTTCCTCGGTCTTTTTCGGGACACGGTTGCCCGGGGCCGCCGATCTGCGGGCGCTGGGCGCGGATTCGATGGCGCGGAACATGTCGTCCATCGAGAGTTCCAGCTCGGTGACGACCACTTTCAAGGTCCCCACGGACGGCACGGTCTTGCCGTTCTCGATCTGCGAGAGCAACTGAGGCGAAACACCTACCCTGCTCGCCAATTGGCGCAGGGTGAGTCCTTTGTTCCGCCGCCCGGCACGCAATCTCGCGCCAAGCATGATGTCGGGCTCGGACACCTCAGCTCCAGTCATTCTTCGCCTGTATTGCAGGCGGTCGAACAGTACAGCGCAACTGTAGCCGTCGCGCGCTGGAGCTTGCCGACCGCAACCAGCAGGCATCTCCTTGACTCCATGCTGTATGTCGCGACTATATATGTCAAGTCAGATGCGCCATGGCTACTAGACAGGTAGCCTGTAGATACCCACCCGACGGGGAGTCGCGTGCCGCGTCCGACCTGCTGCGACGGGCGACCGGGCCGGCGCGCCCTTTCCGCCCAGCGCTTCCCTGTTAATAGGACGCCCTACTATTCCGTCCCGCTCCCTTCACCTGTGAGGGCTCCATGAGCGAACTCCATCGCCCCGTGCACCATGTCCGCCTGGTCACCGCCTCGGCATTGTTCGACGGACACGACGCGTCGATCAACATCATGCGGCGCATCTTCCAGTCGCAAGGGGCCGAGGTCATCCATCTCGGCCACAACCGGTCGGTGCGGGAAGTCGTCAGCGCCGCCGTCGAGGAGGACGTGCAGGGCATCGCGGTCTCGTCCTACCAAGGGGGCCATGTCGAGTACTTCGAGTACCTGGCCGAGTCACTGCGCGAGCGGGGCGCCGGCCACATCCAGGTCGTGGGCGGTGGCGGCGGCGTGATCGTGCCCGGGGAGGTGGAGCGGCTGCGTGCGCACGGCGTCACCATCTTCTCCCCGCAGGACGGGCAGCGGCTGGGCCTGGCCGGGATGGTCAACTCCGTGGTGCGCTCGTGCGACTTCGACGTGTGGGAGCGCCATCCCGTCAGCGCCGCCGACGTACACGCCGACGTACGCTCCGGCCACCGGGGCGCGCTCGCCAGGGCCGTGACGGGCGCCGAACTCGGCAGGCTGCCGGAAGGCTTCACGGCGGAGCTGCTCGCCGCCGGCAGCGCGCACGCCGCACCCGTCCTCGGCATCACCGGCACCGGCGGCTCCGGAAAGTCCTCGCTGACCGACGAGTTGATCCGCCGGTTCCGGGTCGACCAGCGGGACGGGTTGCGGATCGCGGTCCTCGCGGTCGATCCCACCCGCCGACGCGGGGGCGGCGCGCTGCTCGGCGACCGGATCAGGATGAACTCGCTCGACGGGGACCGTGTCTTCTTCCGCAGTCTGGCCACCCGCGGCAACCACGAACTGCCCGAGCGGCTGGCGGAGGTGATCGACGTCGTGAAGGCCGCGGGATTCGACCTGGTGATCCTGGAGACACCCGGGATCGGGCAGGGCGACGCGGCGATCGTGCCGTTCGTGGATGTCGCGATGTACGTGATGACGCCCGAGTTCGGCGCGGCCTCGCAGCTGGAGAAGATCGACATGCTCGACTTCGCCGACGTGGTGGCCATCAACAAGTTCGAGCGGCGGGGCGCCATGGACGCGCTGCGCGATGTGGGGCGGCAGCTCATCCGCAATCGTGAGGCGTTCGGCCAGGCGCCCGAGGACATGCCGGTCTTCGGCACCTCCGCGGCGACGTTCCACGACGACGGGGTCACCGCCCTCTACCAGCACCTGAAGTCCGTCCTTGCCGGGCACGGACTGGCGCTGGTCGAGGGGGCGCTGCCGACGGTGTCGGTGCGTCATTCGTCCCGGCTCCGGCAGGTCGTCCCCGCCGACCGGGTGCGCTACCTCGCCGAGGTCACCGAGACGGTGCGCCGCTACCACGCCGAGACCGGGCGGCTGGCCGAGCAGGCCCGGCGGGTTCAGCGGCTGGCGGCCGTCGGGAGCGAGCTGGCCGCCGCGGGCGCCGACAGCACGTCGGTGGAGGCGCTGCTCGCCGACGCACGCCGGCGGCTGCCGGCCGATGTCGCCGAGCAGGTGGAGAAGTGGCCGGCCGTCGCGGCGTCCTACGCCGGCGACGAGAAGTCGGTGCGGGTCCGGGGCGGGGAAGTCCGCACGGACCTCGTCCGCCGGTCGCTGTCGGGCACCAGGGTCCCGCGCGTGGCGGTCCCCGCCTTCACCGACCACGGCGAGCTGGTGCGGTTCTGGCGTCGGGAGAACCTGCCCGGGTCCTTCCCGTTCACTGCCGGGGTGTTCGCGTTCAAGCGGGACGACGAGGACCCGGCGCGGATGTTCGCCGGCGAGGGCGATCCGTTCCGTACCAACCAGCGCTTCAAGCTGCTCTCCGAGGGCCGGCCGGCGACCCGCCTGTCCACGGCGTTCGACTCGGTCACCCTCTACGGGCGCGACCCCGACCAGCGTCCCGACATCTACGGGAAGGTCGGCACCTCCGGTGTCTCGGTGGCGACGCTGGAGGACATGCGGGAGCTGTACGCCGGCTTCGATCTGGTCGCGCCGACCACGTCCGTGTCGATGACGATCAACGGCCCGGCCCCGACGGTGCTGGCCTTCTTCCTCAACACCGTCATCGACCAGCAGGTCGAGGACTTCCGTGCGGTCCAGGGCCACGATCCCTCACCCGAGCAGACCGCCGAACTGCGCCGGCGCGCGTTGGCCAGCGTGCGGGGCACCGTGCAGGCCGACATCCTCAAGGAGGACCAGGGGCAGAACACCTGCCTGTTCTCCACCGAGTTCTCGCTGCGGATGATGGCCGACGTCCAGGAGTGGTTCATCGCCCACCAGGTACGGAACTTCTACTCGGTGTCCATCTCCGGCTACCACATCGCCGAGGCCGGGGCGAACCCGATCAGCCAGCTCGCCTTCACCCTCGCCAACGGCTTCACCTACGTCGAGGCGTATCTGGCCCGCGGCATGCGGATCGACGACTTCGCGCCGAACCTGTCGTTCTTCTTCTCCAACGGGATGGACCCGGAGTACTGCGTGCTCGGCCGGGTGGCCCGCCGGATCTGGGCGGTCGCGATGCGGGACAGGTACGGGGCGAACGAGCGGTCCCAGAAGCTGAAGTACCACGTCCAGACCTCGGGGCGCTCCCTGCACGCCCAGGAGATGGACTTCAACGACATCCGCACCACCTTGCAGGCGCTGATCGCCATCTACGACAACGCCAACTCCCTGCACACCAACGCCTATGACGAGGCCGTCACGACCCCGTCGCCGGAGTCGGTGCGCCGGGCGCTGGCGATCCAGCTGATCATCAACCGCGAGTGGGGCCTGGCGGTCAACGAGAACCCGTTGCAGGGTTCCTTCGTCATCGACCAGCTCACCGACCTGGTGGAGGAGGCCGTGCTCGCCGAGTTCGACCGCATCAACGAACGTGGGGGCGTGCTCGGTGCGATGGAGAGCGGCTACCAGCGGGGCCGTATCCAGGACGAGTCGATGCTGTACGAGCAGCGCAAGCACGACGGGACCCTGCCGATCGTCGGGGTGAACACCTTCCGCCGGCCCGGGGGCGACACGCGGCCTCCCGAGCTCACCCTCGCTCGTGCCACCGACGCCGAGAAGGCGTCCCAGCTCAAGCGCGTCCGCGCGTTCCAGGACACGCACCGGGACCAGGCCGGGCCGGCGGTCGAACGGCTCAAGCAGGCCGCCGTCGCCGGGGAGAACGTGTTCGAGGTGCTCATGGACGCGGCCCGGGTCTGCACGCTCCAGCAGATCACCGAAGCCTTCTTCGAAGTCGGCGGTGAGTACCGGAGGAACCTGTGAACGTCCGCGACCTGTACGGCCTTCCGTCGCTGCCCGGCCGGTCCGCGCCGACCGCGCGGTGGCGCCGCCGAAGCCGGGCCCTCTCCGCCCACTCGGCCACGGTCCGCTGAGTCTCCGTCCGCCTGAACAACCCTCCCCAGACAGGAATCACTCATGCCTGAAATCTCCCGCCTCGGCGTGGTCGGCTGCGGCCTCATGGGCTCCGGCATCGCGGAAGTCGCCGCGCTGCGCGGCCTCGACGTCATCGTGGCCGAGTCCGATCAGGAACTGGCCGAGCGCGGTCGCAACCGCGTGACCGCTTCCCTCGATCGCGGTCTGGAGCACGGAAAGCTGTCCGCCGACGATCGCGACCTGGCGTTGTCGCGGCTCACGTTCACCGGCAGCCTGGACGCGCTCGCCGACCGTCAACTCGTCATCGAGGCGGTGGCCGAGAACCGCGAGGTCAAGACGGAGGTGTTCCGCCGGCTGGACAGGACGCTCGCCGCGGCCGATGCCATCCTGGCCACCAACACCTCCTCGCTGCCGGTGACCGAACTCGCCGCCGTCACCGGCCGCCCGTCCCACGTCGTGGGGCTGCACTTCTTCAACCCGGTCCCGGTACAGAGACTGGTCGAGGTGATCCCCGCCCTGGGCACGAGCGCGGACACCGTCAGCCGCGTCCACGCCTTCGCCGCCGACCGGTTGGGCAAGCGGGTCATCCACGCCCCCGACCGTTCGGGCTTCGTGGTCAACGCCCTGCTGGTGCCCTACCTGCTCTCCGCCGTCCGCATGGTCGAGGCGGGGCTCGCCAGGGCCGAGGACATCGACGACGGCATGAGGTACGGGTGTGCCCACCCCATGGGCCCGCTCAGGCTCCTCGACCTGATCGGGCTGGACACCGCCCAGGCCGTCGCGGACGCCTTGTACGAGGAGTACAAGGAGCCGCTGTACTCCGCGCCGCCGCTGCTTCGCCGCATGGTCGCCGCGGGCCGGCTGGGGCGTAAGTCCGGTGGCGGCTTCTACCCGTACTGACCGCGCAAGTCTCCCGAGATCTTGTCAACTAGACATGACTTGGAATACTTGACATGTATAACCGGGGACCGCACGATAGATGAGGAAGTGCTGTCCATGGATCGGCCGAACGGTCCATGGACAGCACGCAACGCGACGTCTTTCCCGACATGAGCCAGGTGGTGCCCCTCCCGGTGACGGGATTCCTACCGACAGCCACACAAACGAGCAGGCAAGAGGAGCCAGTTTCCATGTCCGATCCGGTTTCCAGCGCAGCAGATCCCAGGTCGAGTAAACCGTTCACCATCGTGTCCGCCGACTCGCACGTCGGTCTTCTCCCCCAGGAGTACCGCGAGTACCTGGACCCGCAGTACCGCGACGCCCTCGACGACTACCTCGAGGACAACCTGGTCTTCCAGTCGATGTTCCGCAAGCTCGGGTACCCCTTCAGCCCGCAGGTCCTCGACGTCATCGACAAGCGCGGAGCCATCTCCTCGGGCGGCTACGCCGGCTTCTACGACCCGCACCGCCGGCTGCGCATCCAGGCCGAGGACGGTCTGGTCGCCGAGGTGCTGCACCCCGGCGGCCCCATCGCCATCACCCCGTGGGCCGACCCGGGCACGCGCAGGGTCTCCGAGGAACTGCGCGCGGCGGGCACCACGGCCTACAACCGGTTCCTCGCCGACTTCTGCAGCGCCGACCGCAAGCGGCTGCTCGGTGTGCCCTCGACCTACCCCTGGCCGGACATGGAGGCCGCCGCGAACACCGTGCGGTGGGCCGCCGAGCAGGGCATGGTCGGCGTCTACCCGGCCCGCTTCGCCGGTGCCAAGGACGACCTGCCGCCGATCTACGACCGCGCCTGGGACCCGTTCTGGGCCGCCTGCGCCGAGACCGGGATCAAGGTCCACCTGCACGCCGGCAGCGGCAAGCCCCAGGGCTTCATGCTGACCCGCATCAAGAGCGCCCTGGAGAAGGCCGGCAGCGGACCCGACGCCCTGGCCCACATCTTCGAGAACATCTTCGACGAGCGGCGCCCGCTGTGGCAGCTGATGTGGTCGGGTGTCTTCGACCGGTTCCCCGCGCTGCGCGTGGTGTTCGTCGAGATCCGCAGCTACTGGATTCCGCCGACGCTGGACGCGCTGACCCGCAAGAACGAGGAGGCCGGCGGCATCCTCAAGCTCACGCCCTGGGAGTACTGGGAGCGCAACTGCGCGGTGACGCCCACCTTCATGCGGCTCACCGACCTCGACGTGCGCGAGAACGTCGGGATGGACAAGGTGATGTTCGGCAGCGACTACCCGCACGCCGAGGGCACCTGGCCCAACACCGAGGACTTCCTGCGCCTGGTGCTCGACGACATCCCGGAGGCCGACGCGCGCGCCATCCTCGGGAGCAACGCGATCGACTTCTACCACCTCGACCGCGCGTACCTGGAGGGCCTCGGCGCGAAGTACGGCCCGAAGCCGGCGGAGATCCTGGGTCAGGCGCACACCGTGGACCCGGGCGTGGCCGAGCACCTCAACAACCGCAACGGTCTCAACAAGAAGGTCTCCTACGAGGATCAGAGGACCGAGGACGCCGTCGTGGAGGATGTCGTCAAGGCACTCGCCCAGCGGTAACCCCGTCGTCCGGATGCCGGTCCGGCGACGATGAGTACGGTGTGGGACAGGAGGGCTGGTGGCCGCGTGACGGCCACCAGCCCTCCCCCCGTGTCACCGGCCTTCCGTACGGCCGGGCCGTTCGTGGTCGACGGGTGCCTACCGCGTGCCGGGCAGGTTGCGGGCCATCACGATGCGCTGGACCTGGTTGGTGCCCTCGTAGATCTGGGTGATCTTGGCATCGCGCATCATGCGTTCGACGGGGTAGTCGCGGGTGTAGCCGTAGCCGCCCAGCAGTTGGACCGCGTCGGTGGTGATCTCCATGGCGGCGTCGGAGGCGTAGCACTTGGCGGCGGCGCCGAAGAAGGTCAGGTCGGGGTCGGAGCGTTCGGACTTGGC